>CAIYXO010000217.1 GCA_903930165.1 uncultured Verrucomicrobiota bacterium
ATCTATCGGATGCCGTCGTACTTGTCCTCCACCTGCAACCGGACCGGAGCGCCGTCGGGACGGGCCCAGCCTTCCGCATGGCCCATCACGGCCAAGGAGTCGGGCTCGGGAACGGCGAGCATCAGCCGGACAGGGCGCAGCGGGACCAGGCCCGCCTGGTGGAGCCTGCCGTCGCGGGCGAGAACCGAGGCTTCGCCCAGGTCGCCGAGAAGCATGCAGGCCCGTCGGACGGCTTCGGGCGCGGCGTCGAAGGCGTCGGCGACGGCCTCCTCCACGAGTCCTTCCTTCAGGCCGATGCGGAGGTTGCCGGTGAGGATCTTCACCAGGTAGCGGATCTCCTCGGCGTCCGCGCGCCGGAAGGTGTCCGTCAGCAACGCCGTGCGTTCCTTCTGGGAGTCGAGTGCCGGGAACTCGTCGAGCCGTGACCTCAACCCGGCAAGGGTCCATCCGTCGGAATGCGGGGTCCGGCGACCTTCGAACAGGGCCGCGGCCGTCTCGCCGGTGTCGCTGTGCACGAGGTAGAGCCGATGGAAGCGCGCGCGATCCGTGCCGGCCGCCTCGCACAGCCCCTCCTGGAGCGCCTTCCAGCCGATCTTCAGTTCCGGCGCGCCGACGCCGGCCGTGGCCGAGCCGCACATCCAACGCACGACCGTCGGCAGGATTTCCCCGGGAAGTTCGCGGAGGAAACCGGCGAGTTCCGCAACCTTCGCCTGCTTGGACGCCACGGCGCGGATGGCGGCGCAAACCCGGGCGACTTCCCGCAAGGACGCGGGGGCGGCCACCGGTGTCGGAGCGCTCGTGGGCGATGCCGTATCGATCCGGGCTTGACCGTCTTGAACCGTGGATTCCGACGTGGGGAAGGCGGGCGGTTCGGCCAGGCGGAGTTCGAGCTGTTCCTCCAAGCCGAGCGGGCGGGCATCCCAGCCGAGACCGCGGAGGTGCGCGGCGAACTCGGCGGCGAACCCGTGCAGCGTGTGGATGCGTTTCGGCGCGACCCTTTGGACCATTTCGACCAGGTCCGGGAAGTCCGCGTGGTCGCTCATGGGGAAGGAGGCGTCCGTTCCCGAGCGGAACCGCGAGCCGGAGTCGAGCGCCCAGCCCGTGAGCGTGGCGGTGCGTGCCTGGGGAAGCCGGCGACGGAGGTCCTGGGCGGTGCCGCCGGGAGGGGCGACGAGGACGTGTCCGGCGGCCTTGCGCGGATTCCAGTCGCTCCAATCGGGGAAGGCGAACCCGAGGTCGGCGTAGATCCGGGTCAGAGTCGCGACGGCCGAGTGCAGCATCACCGGCAAGCCGGCCCGGGCGAGGCTGCAGAGGATCTCCTGGCTCTTGCCCAGCGAGTAGCCGAGGAGCACCGGCACCTCGTCGTTGTCGAGCGCCTCGCGGCAGAAGCGGAGCACCGAGGCGACCACCTCGTCGGTCGAGGGAAACCGGTAGTGCGGACGTCCGTAGGTGGTCTCCATCACGAGGACGTCGGCAGGCAGCGGCTCACACGGCTCGGCGCTGAGTCCACGGCGGAGCTTGAAGTCGCCTGTGTAGAGCAGCGAACCGCCGCCGGCCTCGATGCGCGCCATGGCGCTGCCCAGGATGTGTCCGGCGGGAGTGAGTTTGATCCGGAAGGAGCCGGGCGGACGTCCAAAGCGGCCGGAGTCCGCCTCGTCGCCGAACGCCAGGACGTGTTCGACGCGTTCCCCGGAAATCCGCGAACGCATCAGCCGGCGTGTGGGCTCGGTGAAGAGGACCTCGGAATGCTGGCCCGTGTGGTCGCTGTGGGCGTGGCTGACGAAACTGAGGCTGCCGTCCCGGACGGGTTCGTGGGGATCCATCCACAGCCCGAGGGCCGGGAAGTGGAGTCCTCCGCGGTGGTATTGGAACTGGAGAGGATCCGGCACGACGACGTCGCGGGCGCGGGTCAGGAGACGCCGCCGGCGGCCTTGACGTCGAGGCAGAGCAGGTCGCCCTTCCAGGTGCGGACGAAGAGGCGTCCGTTGGAGAGCACCGGAGTCGACCAGACCTTGCCGCCGGTGACCTGCGAACGGGCGAGTTCGTCGTACTTGGTGGGATCCATGCGGACCACGATCAGTTCGCCGCGTCCGGTGACCCAGATCAGCTTCCCGTCGGCCG
>CAIYXO010000218.1 GCA_903930165.1 uncultured Verrucomicrobiota bacterium
TGGCACTTCTCCCGCAGCAGCGGCGCGATCTCGGTCCGGTAGTCCGCGACCTTCGGGGCTCCCAGCGCCAACGCCGGTCCCGTGGACCGGACGAACTCCACCGCCGCCGGTTGGTCGGCGAGGAAGCGCGCGACGGCGTCCGCCAAGGGCATGGTCCGATTCGGGGCGGCGGACCCCGGATCGCAATCCTCCTCCACGGCGCCCCGGTAGAAGACCGTCGCCGTGGCCCAGTCGATGGCCACCGATTCGCCCGCGCGTGTGATCCCGTAGCTGCGGGCGACGAGGCGCGCCTCGTCGTCGAGCACCGGTACCGTCACGCCGGCCGCGGCGGCCGCGGCGGCCACCGCGGAGCGCGCATCCGTGGGTGCCAACATCCAGTAGACCATGCCGTTGGTCGCGGAGGCGGCGACGAGGGGACGCAGCTTCGACCAGTCCGCGGCCAGCGTCGCCACAGAGGTCGAGACCAGCACCACGCCACGCGCATCCCCTTCGCGGAAGAGTTCGTGGGATTCGCCGAGATGGTCCGTCAGGCGGAAGTTCGGCATCTGGAGCAGCGGCGGACGGGAAACCTGGCGCAGCCGGTAGAACCGCCGTGCGCGGCTCCGGGCCTCGGAATCCATCCAGTCATGGTGTCCGGATCCCGGGGCCAACTGGATCAGCGGCTGCCAGTCGGAACCGAACAGGTCGTCGGAAGCCTCGAGCAGCGACGCCCGATCCGGGTCCGGGGACAACGGCAACCGCAGGCGCGGCGCACCGCAGAAGGCGTCGACCGAAGCCCCGACTCGAGCCGTCGCATCCTGGGCGTCTGCGGGCAACCCGGCCCCAAGCCAGCCCGCGGCAAGGGTCGCCAGCGCGAGACGACGCAGGTTGGCCCGCGAGGGGAGCGGACCCGCCGATGACGCGGGCGACGGAGCCGCCGGACTCCAGGAATGGAGGAACGGGATGAGGCGGGCCAGAGACATGGGATCAAACTGGGATACCCCACCCGCGGCATCAATCCCGCAGAAGGAAAGTTGCGGTCCCGGCGTCCCGGCGGACAACCGGTGTCCAGTCCGGTCCACACTCTCCATTTGACAGCCGGGCGGCGGACGAGTTTTCATCCACGACCGGTCGGCGCGCTCGTCTATCGGCTAGGACACGGCCCTCTCAAGGCTGAAAGACGGGTTCAATTCCCGTGCGCGCTACCACCTCTGTCTCCTTCCGTTCGGTTTTTCCCCGCAGCCCCCCGTTCTCGCACGGGACACCCGTACCTCGGACCCGCGGTGAGAACTCCCTGACGCCGTCGTCGATCCTCCACCCCTTTCCGGGAAATCCGTGAGAATCCGTGTCTGACTCCGCCTCGGTTTCCCTCTCGGTGTCCTCCGTGTCTTCGTGGCCCACCCGTTCCGGTTTCCCGTCGGAAAGTTTTCCAAGGATTTCGGAGCGGCCCCGGTCCAACCTCCTCGGAAGCCGAATGCCGCCCGACGCCACAACGCCCAACGCACCGCCGGAGCCGCTCACGGACACGCTGGCGGCGGCCCGCGCCGGGGACGAGGAGGCGTTCTCCGGGATCGTGCGGGAGCACCATCGGCGGATCCACTCGCTCGCCTACAGGATGACCGGTTCAATCCAAGACGCCGACGACCTGGCCCAGGAGACCTTCCTGCGGGCGTGGCGGCAGCTGCGCTCGTTCCGCGGGGATTCCTCGCTCGCCACCTGGCTGCATCGGATTGCGCTCCATCTCAGCCTCAACTGGCGGGAACGGGCCTCGAGCCGCCAGCGGACCCGTGACGCCTACGAGGCCGAATCGCGTCCGGCGGTCCACGGCGGCGACGACGTGGTGGATCTCGAAGCCGAGCGCAACCGTCGTGTCGTGGAGGCGTTGCAGCGCCTGAAGCCCGACTTCCGCGCCGCCATCGTCCTGACCGTTTACGAAGGCCTGAACCACGCCGAGGCCGCAAGCCGGCTCGGTTGTGCCGAGACGACCGTCTCCTGGCGGGTCTGGCGCGGCCGGCGGATGCTCCGCGCCTGGCTCGCCGACCTCATGCCCCGCAACGCCGAAACGAAGGAACCCCACCGATGAATCGAGACCCTTTGGATTCACTCCTCCGTTCCGTTCCGGAACCGGCGCTGACGGACGGCCAAAACGACGCGTTCGTCGGACGGGTCCTCCGCCGTCTTCACGCGGCATCCGACTCCGCGCGGGACGCCCGTGACACCGACGGATCCACATGGAGCCCGTTCCGACGGCTCACCGCGGGATTCGCCCTGGCGTTCGCCCTGGCGTTCGTCGGATGGGGAATCCACCTCGGTTTCCGGAAGCCGCATGGATCCCCTGTGGACGGCGGCTTCGAGACGGTGGAGCTCCAGGCCTACCGCGAGGTCTGGAACCAGTTCGCGACCCTGTTTCCGCACCAGGTTCGCGCCGTCACCTTCGGCCCGGAAGGTCCCCGTGTGATCCTCTCGGACCGGCCGGACCTTCCCGAGACGCCCGGGATCCTCGTCCGGCTCTGCGCCCAGGACGGCTGCCGCACGGCCCTGACCGTCAGCGGCCAGTCCGTCGAACTCGGCACCCAGCGCCTCGAGGTCCTCGGCACCGCCCGTGGCGAGGTGCTGGTGACCACCGGGAACACCGTCTGGCCTTTCGACCGCGACGCCCTCCGACTCTCCGCCCTCAACCTCGAATCCCTCCTGTGAACCTCCCTGAATTCCGGCCTTCCGCACGTCCGATGCGTTCCCGCAACGGACTCCGCCTCCTGGGGCTGCTTTCCTTCCTGTGGGCCGCAGTCCCGCTTCCCGTCCTCGGGGCCGAGGCCCCGGAATCGCCGATCACGGTCGCGGTCCTCGATTTCGAGGCCCGCGACGAGCTCGGACGCCACTTCGGCAAGGAGGTCTCGCTGCTCGTCTCCGCCCACCTGTCCGGAAACCCCGGGATCTGGACGGTGGAACGCTCCGAGCTGGACAAGGCCCTCGCCGAACAGGCGCTCCCGCTCGGGGGCATGGTCGATCCCGCCTCGGCCGCCAAGGTCGGCCACCTCACCGGCGCCAAGGTGCTCGTCACCGGCCGCGCGTTCCACGCCGGCAAGGAACTGCTCCTCGTCGCCAAGGTCATCGGGACCGAGACCGGCCGCGTCTACGGCGAGGTCGTGAAGTCGGGCCGCGACGCCCCGGTCACCCAGCCGTCCGAGGACCTCGCGAAACGGGTCGGTGCCACGATCACCGCCAAGGCCGACTCGCTGGTCGCCAAGGTCCCCACCCCGGCCGACCGCGTGGCCCAGCTGAAGGAGAAGCTCAAGGACGGCCCGCGTCCGTCTGTCTCGGTCCGGATTCCCGAGGTCCACTTCGGGACGCCCGCCGTCGATCCCGCGGCCCAGACGGAGCTCCTGTTCTACTTCAAGGAGCTGGGTTGCGGCCTGCGCGACTCCCAGTCCGCCGAGGCGCCGGACCTCGAGATCACCGGCGAGGCCTTCAGCGAGGTCGGGCTCCGTCGTGCGGGACTCGTCTCCTGCCGTGCCCGCGTCGAGATCCAGGTCCGCGAGCGCAAGACCGGCCGGATCCTGCTCGCCGAACGCCAGACGAGCGTCGCGGTCGACGTCGGCGAGCAGACCGCCGCGAAGAAGGCCCTGCAGGAAGCCGGCGCCGAACTCGCCGTACGGATCCTGCCGCGCCTGCTGAGGTGACCGGGAGCGTCTCCGGACATCAAGCAACCGCCCTCCGATGGACTCTTCACGGAA
>CAIYXO010000219.1 GCA_903930165.1 uncultured Verrucomicrobiota bacterium
CCGTTGGGTCTGTGGTTCCGCCTGGTGGCTCGGGCTGATTTCGCCCTCCTTTCCAGCGGCTTGGCGGCTTGGCGTGCCCATCCCTTCCGCACCGTTCCGGCTCAGGCCGGAACGGTGCCGTCGGCATCCAGGAAGCCGAGAACCGCGGAGGAGACGGTGGACGGTTCGAGCCGTTGGATTCCATCCGGATGACGCAGCGTACGGACGTGCGGACCGCCGGGCTTCCAGATGTGTTCCGCCGTCGGTCCCCAGAGCACGAACGTCGGGGTGCCGACCGCGGCGGCGAGGTGGGAGATGCCGGAGTCGTGTCCGACGAAGGCGACACACCCGGCCAGGGTTGTCGCAAGGCGGTCCAGAGGGAGTCCGTGGAGGACGGTGACCCGACGTTCGGGCAGCGACGGACGGAGTAGGGCCAAGGTCTCGTTCTCCGCCTCGCCGCCCACCAGCACCAGTTCCACGTCCGATTCCGCGGTCCAACGGGTCAGCAGGGCCTTCCAGGATGGGACCGGCCAGTTCTTCGAAGCGCCGCCGCTGCCGGGATGGACCGCGATCCGTCGACGAACCCGGGTCGGCGGCTGCGGCAGCGGAAGTCTGGGGATCGGGTCGGGGTCGAAGATCCCCAACCTTTCCAAGGGAACCAGGAACTGGGCGGCGGCCGACATCGGCGAGGTCTCGAACGGCCGATGCGGACCCTGGATCACCTGGGCCTTGGACACCTTGCCGACGTTGGTCCGGAAGATCTCGTCCGGATCGAACAGGTAGCTGAAGACGACGTCGGCGGAGGCGAAGAGTGCGGAGACGGCGGGATCCAGGTTGCCGTTGCGGGCGAAGAAGCCTGCGAGGGGACGCGTTTCGATCGGGTGCACCGCGTCCACGAGCCCGCCCGCGGCTGCGAGCCGCCCGATGTGGGTATAGGCGAGAACCTCGAGCCGCGCGGTCGGAAACTGCCGGCGGAGCGCGGTGAACACCGGAAGCGTGACCACGAAGTCCCCGATCGCGCCGCCGCGGACGACCAGGATCCGGCCGGTGCCGGAAGAGCGGGTGGGAGGCGCGTCGGACATGATGCGGCAGGGTTTATCCGAGTCCGCGATCAGGACCAAGGACAGCCTGCCCCGGCTCCGGGGCCTGGAAATGGACAGGCCGCCCCGGGTGGTGGGGCGGCGTGGGGTCAGGCGACTTGGATGAAGGGGCGGCCGGGGCGCGAAACTACTTCTTCGCCGGTTCCTCCGGGGCGGGGCCTTCGGACTTCTTTCCGGGTTTCGGCCCCTTCTTCTCCCGACCTGGGCCCTTCTTGGCGCGTTCCTCAAGGCGTTCCAGCTGCTTCTCCTCGGCCGGCTTCAGGGATCCCGCCTTCTTCTTCTCGCGCAGTTCCTTGAGGCGGGCGTCCGCCTTCTCGCGACGCTCCTTGAGCTTTGCCTCCCGTTCCTCGCGGGACAGGCCGGCCAGCTCTCCACCCTTCTTGCCCTTGGCGGCCGGCGTGTCGGATTTCTCTGCCGTCGCCGATTCCTTGGAAGGTTTGGCGTCTTCCGCGGACGCAGGGACCATCCAGAGCGCTGCGGCGAGCATGGGGGAAAGGATCAGGTACTTCTTCATGTTCTATAGGGGGAGGGCGGTTGGGGAACCGGCGAGCGGAAGGACGCCGGAAATCGGAGGCAGGTTACCGGGACCCTCGCCGTGGCGGCAACGGGGAGCATTGGCCGTCTGGCCGGAGGCCTGTTAGGCTTCCTCCATGAGCGACGTTCTTGCGGGGGCCTTGTCTTTGCTGCTGGCCACGAACAAGGCCACTGCCTTGACCAACCTGGTGGCCGAACGCACGGGATGGGTCGCTCCGGTCGCGGCGACGAACGACCCGGTGGTGGTGGAATTCCAGGCGCTGCTGAAGGAGGACGACGTCGTCACCGAGGAGATCCAGAAGTGGCTCGATGCGTTTCCCGCGGGCACCGAGATTCCCGCGGAGACCAAGAAGAAGATCGATGAACGCGAGGACGGACTGCGGCGGAGGTACGAGGACTTCCTGCTTAAGAACCCGCGTCATGCGGAGGCGACGATCGCGTTCGGCAGCTTCCTCGGGGACACCGGCGACGAGGCGGGCATGGTGGTCCAGTGGGAGAAGGCCCGCGAACTGGATCCGTCGAACCCGGCGATCTGGAACAACCTCGGCGGGCACTACGCGCACCGTGGGCCGATCGAGAAGGCCTTTCCCTACCTGGAAAAGGCGATCGAGCTGAACCCGAAGGAGGCCCAGTACTGGCATGCCTTGGGCACCTTGACCTTCCTCTTCCGGCGGGATGCCGAGACCTACTACAAGCTCGACGAACCCGGGGTGTTCAAGAAGGCCTTCGAGTTCTACGACAAGGCCATGGCCCTCCAGCCGCTGAGCTTCAAGCTGGCGGCCGACGTGGCCCAGACCTGGTACGGCGTGCGCCTCGCGGCGAAACTCCCGGAGACGGAACGGAAACTGGAAGAGGCCCGCCTGGTGGAATCCGGCCTCAAGGCCTGGACCAATGCCTTCCGGTTGGCGGTCGACGACAACGCCCGGGAAGGAGTCCGGCTTCACTACGCCCGTTGGCAGATCCGGGCCGGTCAATGGAACGAAGCCCGGACCAATCTCGACCTCGTCGTCGATCCCGCTCTGAGCGACCTGAAGGTGCGCCTCGAGAGGAACTGGAAGGAGAAGCAGGCGCCCAAGACGGAGCCGGCGAAGTAACCGGTGGCGGCGGTCGCCGGTGGTTCGTCGTTCGTCGTCCGTCGTCCGTCGTCCGTCGCCGGGTGAAGCCGTTCAGGTGGTCCGGCCGGAGGGCGAGTGGGAAACGAACGGCGTTTCGTGGCGGGCTTCGTGGGATAGCAGCGCGGCCGTGGCCGCGTCTTCCTGCGCCAGCCGGGCGCGGCGCCGGCGTTCCTTGCGGATCGTGTGGACCGTCGTCAGGGCTCCGATCAGGACCATCAGCAGCCAAAGCCAGAAGAAGTTCCGACGGAAGGACTCCTCCTCGGCCGTGAATGCCGGCCCGGTTTCGGCGACCGGAGCCGCCTCCGGAATCGGAAGGGGGGGAAGCGGGGCGATCCTCGCAGCCGGTTCGGGCCGTGGCGTCGGCGCGTGGGTCGGAACGGGTGGCGGAAGAGGAGCCGAACCGGAAGGCGGTCCCGC
>CAIYXO010000220.1 GCA_903930165.1 uncultured Verrucomicrobiota bacterium
CCGATCTCTAATCGGTTCATGTTCCGCTGTCTCTTGGAATTCCGCGAAAGGCGTCCTTCCGGTTGTTCGCGGCTTGATTCCCAATCCCGAAAGCCGCATTTGGGCCGGGCGTGATCTCCTTCCTGCACGGTCGCCTGGTCGACATCCTGCCCACCCAAGTGGTGGTGGACGTCCATGGAGTCGGCTATGAAGTCCTGGTTCCACTCTCCACGTCCGATCGCCTTGCCGGGATTGGCTCCGAGGTGCACCTGCTGACCCATCTTGCGGTCCGGGAAGACGCCCATGTCCTCTATGGGTTCCTCACATCGGCCGAACGGGACCTGTTTCGCCTTCTGATCCACAATGTTGGCGGCATCGGACCCAAGATCGCACTGAGCGTGCTCAGTGGACTCAGTGTGGCTGCCTTCCGTGCCGCGGTGGCGGCCGCGGACGTCAAGGCGCTCTCCGCGGTCAATGGAGTGGGACGTAAGACGGCCGAACGCATTGTGGTCGAGTTGAAGGACAAACTGGGCGGCTTCGGGTCGGTTCGTCCGGCTTCGGCACCCGATTCCAAGGCCGATGGGGAAGGGGACGCCAAGGCCACCGACGCCGCCGCGGCTCTGATGGCCTTGGGTTTGCGCCCCAACGAAGCGCATGAAGCCGTGCGTGCCGCGATCGCCATGCTCGGGTCGGAAGCCTCCGCAGAGCAGATCATCCGGGCCAGCCTCCGTCGAAACGGATGACTCCTCCCGAATCGCCGAAGCGGGCCGCCATCGGTGGCGTCGTGATTCCCGAACTGGCACGCTGGCACGGCCGGCTCGTGGCCCGGCTTGTCTGGGTTGTGGTCAACCTCATGGCGCTCTCTCTCCGTTGGAGATGGATTGACCGGAGTGGGCTTATTGCTCCGGACGGTCAGCGACGTATAATCTTCGCCATCTGGCACAACCGACTGTCACTTTCGCTGGTGATCTACCGGAGTATCCTTGGCGGATTGGGCAGGGGGCGGCACCTGGCGGCGATCGTAAGCGCCAGCAAGGACGGGGGATTGCTCGCCCATGTTCTACATCTCTTCAATGTGCAAGGCGTTCGGGGATCATCCAGCCGCCGCGGAGCCCAGGCGTTGCGCGAATTGGTTACCGCGGCCGAGAAGGGCATGGACCTGGCCGTCACCCCGGATGGCCCGCGTGGACCGAAGTACGAACCTCATCCCGGTGTGATCGCCTTGGCTCAGATGACGGGCCTTCCGATCGTGCCGGTGGGCGTCTGGCTGGGATGGAAGTGGACGCTGAAATCGTGGGACGGGTTTCAGATCCCGATTCCGTTCAGCGTGGTCGAGGTGCGGTTCGAGCCGCCGATCGAGGTGCCGTCCGAGGCCGATGCGGCCGAACGGGAGCGACTCCGACTGCTGTTGAAGGACACTCTTTTGCGCATCACCCGGGACTGATCCTCGGCGAAGGCCCCGGCCAGGTGCCCTCTACCGACGGGTTCCCCCCAGTGACTTCTTCGTATCCGTCTGGAGTTGGTCGACCTCGTCACGGACCTCGTTCCGGACCGCGGTGCTCATCCGGTCGATGAAGAGAAGCCCGTTGAGGTGATCCACCTCATGCTGGATGGCCCGGGAAAGCAAACCGCCGGCGCGGAACTCGAAGGACTCCCCGCGCTCGTTGA
>CAIYXO010000221.1 GCA_903930165.1 uncultured Verrucomicrobiota bacterium
CTCTTCGTTCCGCTGGGTCCGGCCGGCCCCTTGGCACCCGAGGCCAAGCCCGACTCCGCCATCGAGCTCGTCCTCGAACCGGCCCGCTGAGTCGACTGCTCCGCAGCCTTCGTCCCCGGAGACCAACCCCACCCCGGGCCGAACGGCCAAGAAACGGCGTGAATTGGGCGTCCTCCGTTCTGGTCAAGCGGGACCAGATGTTCCTAGCTTGATCCGCTTCCTCCAGCCCATGCGCCCATCCGTGTTCCATCTCCTTCCCCTCGGCTCCGCTGGCAGGCGTCTCGCCGGGCTCGTTCTTTCGGCCGGCTTGGTCGGCTCGGGCGCCCTGCAGGGTGCCTCGGACTTCGCCCGCGACATCGAGCCGATCCTCATCCGGCGCTGCTCCGAATGCCACGGCCCGGACAAGCAGAAGGGCGATCTCCGCCTCGACTCCCGCGCCGCCGCGCTGAAGGCCGCCAAGTCGGGCCGGACCGCCGTCGTCCCCGGCAAATCCGCCGGAAGCGAACTGCTCGCCCGCGTCACCAGCACCGATCCCGACGAGGTCATGCCGCCCAAGGGCCCCCGCCTCACCGACGCGGAGGTCGCCGCGCTCCGGAACTGGATCGACGAGGGCGCCGTCTGGCCCGAGGTGGATTCACGCTCCCATTGGGCGTTCCGGGCGCCGGTCCGTCCGACGCCGCCCGCCGAGCTTCCCGCCGGCTCCGTGGTGCGGAACGAAATCGACCGTTTCGTCCTCGCCCGTCTCGCGAAGGAAGGCCTGTCCCAACGGCCCGAGGCGGACCGCGCCACGCTCATCCGCCGCGTCTCCCTCGATCTCATCGGCCTTCCGCCGACCCCCTCGGAGGTGTCGGCCTTCCTCGCGGATTCCGCGCCGGAGGCCTACGAACGGCTGGTGGACCGCCTGCTCGCCTCCCCGCATCACGGCGAGCACATGGCGCGTGGCTGGCTCGACCTCGCCCGTTACGCCGATTCCAACGGCTACCAGGTCGACCTCGCCCGTTCGATCTGGCCGTACCGCGAATGGGTCATCAACGCCTTCAACCGCAACCTGCCCTTCGACCGCTTCACCGTCGAACAGCTCGCCGGCGACCTGCTTCCGTCCCCGACCCCGGAGCAGCGCATCGCCACCGGGTTCAACCGCAACACCAAGGTCAACGACGAGGGTGGCGGTGACGCCGAGGAGTACCGCACCAAGGCCGTGAAGGACCGCGTCGCCACGCTCGGGACGGCCTGGCTCGGCCTCACGCTCAACTGCGCCGAGTGCCATACCCACAAGTACGACCCCATCACCCACGACGAGTACTACCGGCTCTACGCCTTCTTCAACAACTCGACCGACAGCGGCAACTACAGCAACGGCCCCGCCGTCGACGTGCCGCGGCCCGACCTTTCCGACTCCGAGTCCTTCGTCCGGAAGCAGCTCGGCGACGCCCGTCGTGAACTCGCCGCCGAGGAGGCCCGTCTCGCCGCCTCCCGGGCCGCCTGGGAGAAGTCCACCCTGCGCCAACAGGACGCCTGGAAGGTCCTCCAGCTGACCAACGCCCATTCCACCGGCGGCTCCGGATACACCAACCTCGCCGACGGCTCGTTGCTCGGCGTGGGCGTGAATCCGATCTACGACACCATCACCGTCGACGCCGCCACCGACCTCACCGGGGTCACCGCGGTGATGCTCGAGGTCCTCCCGGACCCGAGCCTGCCGAAGAACGGCCCCGGACGCTGGGGCCAGACCGGGAACTTCATCCTCGACGAGTTCGGGCTCTCCGTCGCGCCGGCCCGCGACGCCGACGGCAAGGGGTCCGTGAACGTCGCCTTCGCCGGGGCCGATGCGGATTGGGAACAGCAGTACTACCGCGCCGAACATGCCGTCGACCGGAACCCCAAGACCGGTTGGGCGATCGGACCGCGCTTCGGTGAACGTCATGTGCTGGTCGCGCGGCTGAAGGAGCCGGTCGGATTCCGCGGAGGCAGCCGGCTGACCTTCCGCCTCGACCACTACCACGGCAACAGCCACTGCGTCGGACGGTTCCGCATCTCCGTCACCACCGCCAAGGATCCCGCCACGGTCTGGCCTTTGGCGGACGACGTCCGCAGGGCGCTGGGCGTCGCCGTGGCCTCCCGCACGCCGGAACAGGAACGCCTCATCGCCGCCGCGCATCGCGGCTCGTCGCCGGCGATCCGGCGCCTCGACCTGGAGGTCCACCGCCTGGACCAGAAGGAGCGGCAGCTCGCCGGACAGAAGTTCTCCTCGCTCGTGATGCAGGAACGTTCCGAGCTGCGTCCGCGTGAGACGTACGTCCATCTGCGCGGCGATTTCCTCACCCGCGGCAAGGTGGTGGAGGCGGGTGTTCCCGAGGTGTTCCCGCCCCTTCCCGCCGGCGAACCGGCGAACCGCCTCGCGCTGGCCCGCTGGCTGGTCGATCCGCGCCATCCGCTGACCGCACGGGTGGCCGTGAACCGCCATTGGGAACGCCTCTTCGGCACCGGCCTGGTGAAGACCAGCGAGGACTTCGGACGCCAGGGCGAGCCGCCGTCCCACCCGGAACTGCTGGACTGGCTGGCCACCGAGTTCGTCCGGACCGGCTGGGACATGAAGGCGTTGCAGAAGCTCCTGGTGATGTCCGCCACCTACCGTCAGGACGCAGCGACCGACGCCCAACGGCTGGAGAAGGACTTCTACAACCGTCTTCTTTCGCGCGGACCCCGCTTCCGCATGGACGCCGAGATGATCCGCGACCACGCGCTGGCGGTGAGCGGCCTGCTCAACCCACGGATCGGCGGTCCCAGCGTGTATCCCATCCAGGTGCCCAACCTCTGGAAGGAGATCGGCTTCCTCCGTCCGGAGATCTGCATGGACGAATGGCCCGTCAGCGAGGGCCCGGACCTGTACCGGCGCGCGGTCTACACCTTCTGGCGGCGGGTGTGCACCTATCCGACCTTCGCCACCTTCGATGCCCCGAGCCGCGAGGTGTGCGTCTCGCGGCGTCCACGGACCAACACGCCGCTCCAGGCCCTGGCCGCCCTGAACGATCCGACCCTGCTCGAGGCGGCACGCGTCTTCGCCCAGAGAATCCTCGCCGAAGGCGGCAAGGACGACGCCTCCCGCGTCGACTTCGCCTTCCGCGCCTGCGTCGGACGCTCGCCCACGAAGGCCGAGCGGGAACGCCTCGCCGGCTTCGTGGACCAGCAGTGGAAGGGCTACCGCAACGACCGCCAGGCCGCCGAGGCCCTCGTCGCCGTCGGTTCCGCCCCGCGACCGGCGGACCTGGACCCCCGCCGCCTCGCCGCCTGGATGATGCTCGCCAACGTGCTCTTCAACCTCGACGAGTCCCTCACCAAGGGCTGACCCGCTCCTATTCCAGCAGACCGGCCTCGGCGAGCTGGCGCGCAAAGACTTCCCCGCGCCGCGGGAAGTACTGCTCGACCAGCCGCCGGACCTCGGGCTTCCAGTGGCTCTCCACGCCGTACTTCTCATACGGCCCGGTCTTGTAGGGCTGCACCGTCGCCCGGTACGAACCCCAACGCGCCGCCTCCGCGGGCATGGCCGTCTCCAACTCCGCGGCCAGCGCCCGGAACCGCTCCGCCGCCGCGCCGGCCGACAGCGGTCCGCCCGGCCCCAGGAGCTCCCGTGCCCGCAGCCCGAACGCCCGGCGGAACTCCGCGTTCTTCCGGAGTCGCTGGAAGATCCACGAGGGCGACTCGGCCGCATCCTCCGCGATCCGCGAGTCCTCCGGCGACTCCAGCGTGCGCTCGCCGTCCCAGACGAAGAAACGGAATCCGCCCACCGGAACGCGCCGACGCGCGGCATACCAGTTCGAGGCGCCATCCCAGTCGCCGTTGGCGCCATAGAGGTTCAGGACCATGTAGTCGATGAACGCAGGGACATCGAGCAGGCCGCGGATCTCCGCCCAGACGCCGGGATCCTCCGCGGCGGGCGCCATCGCCATCAGCCGTCGCCAGGCGGTGTCGTCCCCGGAAAGCACCTTGTCCGCGTTGCGGGAATCCCAGTCCTTGGGCCGTCCACCGAGCCGTTCCGCCGCGAAGTGTTCGTCGGGACGTTCGACCAGGTTGTACACGCCCCAATAGAGGCCGTTGAGGGCGACGTGCACGAAGCGGCCCCTCGGGGCCGGGTGGCCCATGACCGCATGGCTGCGGCGCATCCATTCGTCCCTCAGGTAGTCGGCCCGCCTCCGTTCCTCGCCGCTCCAGTGCAGCCACGAGTTGTTGTTCCCCCCGCGGAGGACCAGCGTCTCGAAGCTCCCGGAACCTCCGCCGAAGAGCGGATACTCCAGCCGCGGGGCCCCGTACCGCCCACGGAAGACGAGTCGCAGCGAATGCTTCGGCGACTCCTCGGGACGACGGTTCCAACCGCCTTGGATCCGGACGCCGCACGCCGTCTCGAATCCCTTCTCCGTCGGGCCGGCGGGTCCCGTCCAACGGATCCGCGCCTTCCTTTCCCACTCCTCGCCCGACTCCATCGGATGCGAGTAGATCCCCCGTTCGACTCCGAGCAGGTCTTCGGGATCGAGTTTCACCTCCAGCACCGGCAACGACTCGAAGGCCTCTCGGAGGGCCTTCCGGTCCGCTCCGGGGTCCATCGCGTAGTGGACCGGAACCGGCCGCCCCTCGCGTCGGCCCCAGGACGTCGGCCATCCCTCGCCGGTCTGTCCCATCCATGCGTCATACCGGTCGGCCTCGACACCCGTTCCCGATGCCAGGCACATCGCCAATGCGATCACGGCACGACATCCGGGACGCCGTCGGTCGGAAGTGTCACGGTCCGGTAGCGAAGTGGTCACGGCGCCAGCATGACGCCGGATTCCCGGAGGTTTGAACCTGGAAATCGGAGGACGGCGGCGCCCGCCCCGGCCACACCTCCCCTCCAGGATCAGCGCGTGATCCCCACCTGCGACATCAGCCAGGCGTACTCGAAGGAGACCTCCTTCAACCTGTCGTAACGCCCGCTCGCCCCGCCGTGTCCCGCGCCCATGTTGCACTTCAACAGCAGCGGACGGTCGTCCGTCTTCAGCGTCCGCAGCTTCGCCACGTACTTCGCCGGCTCCCAGTACATCACCTGGCTGTCGTTCAGGCTCGTGGTCACCAGCATCGCCGGATAGGCGCCACGCTTCAGGTTGTCGTAGGGACTGTACGACCTCATGTAGTCGAAGGCGGCCTTCTCGTTCGGGTTCCCCCACTCCAGGTACTCGCCGACCGTCAACGGCAGGCTCGCGTCCATCATGGTGTTCATCACGTCCACGAAGGGCACCGCCGAATGGACCGCCCGGAACAGGTCCGGTCGCAGGTTCACCACCGCCCCCATCAGCAATCCGCCGGCGCTGCCGCCCTCGATCACCAGCCGGTCCGGGGCGCTCAACCCCTCCTTCACCAGCCACTCCGCGCAGTCGACGAAGTCGTGGAAGGTGTTCTTCTTGCGCATCAGCATCCCGTCGTCGTGCCAGGCCTCGCCGAGCTCGTTGCCGCCGCGGATGTGCGCGATCACGTACACCATGCCGCGGTCCAGCAGCGAGAGCCGCGCGACCGAGAACGAGGCTTCCATCCCGATGCCGTAGGACCCGTAGCCGTACAGGAAGCACGGGGCCTTGCCGTCCAGCTTCACGTCCTTGCGCCGGACCACCGACATCGGCACCCGCACGCCGTCCCGCGCGGTCGCCCAACGGCGCTCGGTCACGTAGTCCGCGGGATCGAACTTCCCGAGCACCGGCGTGCGCTTCAGGAGCTTCAAGGTGCCCGTCGCCAGGTCGCAGTCGTACACGCCCTGCGGTGTGGCCATCGACTGGTAGGACATGCGGAACGCCTTCGCATCGGCCTCGGGCGTCCCGGTCGCCCCGGCCGCATACACCGGCTCGGGAAACGCCACGTCGCGCCAGCCGCCGCTCCGGCGGTCGTGGATCCGCAGACGCGTCAACGCCTCGCGCTGCTCCTGCACCACCAGGTGGTCCCGGAACATCTCCATGCCCTCGAGCAACACGTCCGCCCGATGCGGGACCAGTTCCGTCCACCGGTCCGGTGTCTCCACCGGCGCGGTCACCAGCCGGAAGTTCTTCGCGTCGCGGTTGGTCCTCAGGAAGAGCACGCCATCCCGGTGCTCGACCTCGTACTTGTGACCCTTTTCCCGGGGCAGCACCGGCCGGAACGTCCCGCCCGGCTCCGAGGTCGACAGGATCCTCTGTTCCCAGGTGTCCGTGCTCTGGAACGTGCACACCCACCAGCGCCGGTCCTTCGTCCGGCCCACCGCCACGGAGAAAAGTTCGTCCGGCTCCACCAGGATGCGCTCGGCCTTGCCGCCCTCCACGGGACGTCGCCACAGTTCGTTGCTGCGCTTGGTCACCGGATCCTCCGTGGAATAGACCACGGTCCGTCCGTCGGAGGACCATTCGAACGAGGTCACACGCTCCGCCAACGCCTCCGAGGTCCGGCCGGTCGTCAGGTCCTTCCGGTAAAGGGTGTACTGGCGGAAGCCGGTCACGTCGGTGCTGTAGAGCAGCTGCCTGCCGTCGTCGCTGAGCTCGAATCCGCCCAGCGAGAGGAACGTGTGACCGGTCGCGAGCGCGTTCAGGTCGAGCAGGACTTCCTCCGCCGCGTCGGCCAACGCGGCGCCGTCCGCACCCGCCTTGCGTCGGCAATGGATCGCATACTGCCGGCCTTCCTCCGTCCGCGTGTAGTACACGTGAGAGCCCCGCCGCAAAGGCACCGTCAGGTCGGTCTGCTGGATGCGCGCCAGCATCTCGCGGTAGAGGGACTCCCCGAAGGCCTTCACCTCCGGCGTGCTCGCCTCGGTGTAGGCGTTCTCCGCCTCCAGGTGCCGGATCACCTCCGGATCCGACTTCTCCCGCAGCCAAAACCACGGGTCGTCCACCTTCTCGCCATGCCAGTCGGAGAGATGGCGGACCTGCTTCGCCATCGGCGGACGCAGGGACGTGGCCGGCGTCGTCGCCGCGGGATTCGTGGACTTCGGGGTTTCGGACATGACGTTGGGAAGGAGGGCGAGGAACGCGCCGGCGAGGAGGATCCGGGCCGGATGGAATGGCTGGAAGGACCGGGGCTCGCTGGGCGGCATGGACGGAAAATTCGGCGGACCACCGCATTCTGCAAGACCCGACATGTCCCGCGCACCGGTGTTGGCGACGCCGGTCCCGTTCGTCCACGCTCGGGTCCGGATGACGCCACTCCGCATCTACGTCGACTTCGTCCCCCCGCCCAAGGCCATGGCCCTGCTCCGGGAGGCCACCGCCGGACACGAACTTCTCTTCGCCCGCAACCCGACGTCCTCGGTCCTCGCCAAGGCGGAGCGGGACCCGCAGATCGACACCGCGGACGTCGCCTTCGGCCAGCCCGACACCCAGGCCGTGCTCGGCTCTGCGCGTCTCCGCTGGGTCCACGTCAGCTCCTCCGGCATCACCCGCTACGACACGCCCGAGGTCCTCCAGGCGCTCCGGGCCCGCGGCGTCCTCCTCAGCAACAGCGCCTCGGTCTATGCCGAGGCCTGTGCGCTCCAGTCGCTGGCCTTCCTGCTCGCGCACTCCCGCGTCCTGCCCCGGGCCCTCGCCTCGCGGACCCCGAACGGTTCGCCCGAATGGAACGACCTGCGGCAGTCCTGCGTGCCTCCCCGGGGCCAACGCATCCTCATCGTCGGCTTCGGCGCCATCGCCCGGCGGCTCGCCGAGTTCCTCCGCCCGCTCGGTCCCGAGGTCGTCGCCCACCGCCGAAGTCCCCGCGGCGACGAAGGCATACCGGTGGTCGGCCCCGAGGGACTCGCCGAGGCGCTCGCGTGGGCCGACCACGTCGTGGACATCCTGCCCGAGAGCGGCGAGACGCGCGGATTCTTCGGTGCGGAACGTTTCGCCACGATGAGGCGCGGGGTCGTGTTCCAGAACATCGGACGCGGCGCCACCGTGGACCAGGACGCACTGCTCGCAGCCCTGCGTTCCGGCCATGTCGCGGCCGCGTGGCTTGACGTCACCAGCCCGGAACCGCTTCCCGAAGGACATCCGCTCCTGTCCGAACCCAACTGCCACATCACCCCGCACATCGCAGGCGGACATGTCGACGAATCGGTCACCCTGGTGCGCCACTTCGCCGACAACCTCGCCCGATTCGTGGCCGGAAACCCGCTCTCGGACCGCGTGGCCTGAACGGGACGGTGTGCAAGGGATCGGCACGCGGACACACCAGACCTCCGGTGGACGGAGAGGAAACCGCAGCCTGGCGGCCGCGGCAGCCGAAGTCCTTCGGGAATCCGGAATCATGAATCCGGAATCACGAATGGCTACGCGTTCGAGGGTTTGCTCCGGCGCATGTTTCTCCCGAGACTCCGCCCGTGACGAACGCCGGCCCCCGCCATCGCCTGGAGCAGCTCCGGGAGGCGCTGCTCGACCTGCACAAGACACTCGTGGACTCCGAACGCGCCGGCTACGAGGCCGCCGTCGGTCCCATCCAGTCCCCGAACCACTTCCTGCGCCTGCTGTCGGAGGATCCCTGGTTCGCCTGGCTGCATCCCCTCTCGCGGCTCATCGTCTCCATGGACGAAGCCCTCGACGCGCGCATCCCCCTGACCGCGCCCCAGGCCGAGGAACTGGTTCTCCGGACCCGGCGCATGCTGGTGGCCTCCGAGGAGGGCGAGGGTTTTCCACGGAGCTATTTCGACGCGCTCCAGCGGGACCCGGATGTCGTCTTCGCCCATGCCCGTGCCGCCGGCCTTTTCCGGGCCGACTCGCGCCGGAACTGAGAAGGGCCTCCCATCTCATCCGGCGGTTGACTCCGCGGTGTCCGAGGGCGGAGCCTTTTCCTCCTCCACCGTCGCTCCCCCGCCATGAAACTTCCCCGTCTCGCCTGCCTCCTGCCGTTGCTCGCCGCCGGCTGCCTCCGTTCCGAACCTCCCCACCTCGGTGTCGGCGCCAAACCCGAGAAGGGCGCCGAAGTCGTCTTCGACGGCTCCAAGGAGATGCTCCACTCCAAGTGGACCTACTGGCAGGGACCCGGCTTCAGGTCGTCGCTTCCGGTGAAGTGGCCCATCGTCGGCGACCCGGTCGACAAGGGGACCGTGATGATGACCGACGACCGGGCGGCGGACGGCGGGAAATACGGCGCCGCCGACCTCGTCACGGTGAAGGAGTACCGGGATTTCCGGCTGCACATCGAGTTCTTCATCTCCAAGCCCGGCGGCAACAGCGGCGTGTACCTCCAGAACCGCTACGAGATCCAGGTGCTCGACGGCGACAAGACCAGCCATGGCATGGGCGCCGTGATCAACGAAAGCCCGTCCCCGTACCACGCCTACAACGGCGTCGGGAAATGGAACGCCTATGACATCAACTTCCGCGCCGCACGCTTCAAGGACGGCAAGCTGGTGGAGAAGCCGGTGGTCTCCATGTACTTCAACGGGGTGAAGGTCCACTCCAACGTCACCATCAACCAGGTGTGGGGCGGTCCGAACTCCGGCATCGATGGCGGCAACGACGGCGGCAAGGGAATCACCGACCGTCCCGGTGGCCTGAAGCTCCAGGCGGAGGGACACGACGTCCGCTACCGCAACGTCTGGATCCGGGAGTTGGACCTGAAGAAGGCGGACACCGCGTTCTGAACGGATGCGGGAGGGATCGGCACGCGAAGCCGCAAAGCCGCTGAGGTGGGAGAAGAAGCCGGTGGATTTCCGGTTTGAAGCCCTACTTCGGGTGCTGACCGCTGTTTCGGACCCGGATCGTGCGCCCTGTTGGCGTCTTTGCGGGTTTGCGTGAGGTCGGTCCTCGCTTCCTCAGAGCCGTTTCGGCAGGGCCAGCGCCCAGCAGGCCCTTGGAAAGACAAAGGCGGCCGGGCTTTCGCCCGACCGCCCCCGATAGTAC
>CAIYXO010000222.1 GCA_903930165.1 uncultured Verrucomicrobiota bacterium
ATACATCGGCCTTCTCCCGAGCGGATCGAACCAGTGGGAAACCATCCGGCTGGAAGAATCGAAGCCGGTGAAGCTGAGCCGCAACGGCCGCTACGCGTTCTTCCTTTCGGACAACCTTCAGTTGGGCGACCGAAGCACTCTCTGCCGGTTCGACACCGTGTCGCGGAGATCGGAGACGTTGGGCCAAGGGCAACACTTCAATGGGATGGGTACCCAGGCGATCGACTGTTCCGAGGATGGATCGATGCTCCTGGTCCGCTTCGCCGCCGGCAACCCTGCCGGCATCTCACATCATCAAGGCTACGCGCTCTGGAGGTCCAGTACCGGATTCGTTTCCGCACCTCCCGAGTTCCACCAGATCAACGGCATCTCGGCTGATGGATCGACCCTGTTCGGGGAATCGGCGGACCATTTCCCGGCGATTTCCCGATGGCGTGACGGGAACTGGGAAACAGAAGTGGACCGGTCCCAAGGATCGGGATTGATCACCCACATGTCCAAGGACGGGTCGATCCGGATCCGGACACTCAAACCGCAACCAACCCGGGACTACTACCTCTACTGGGTCGACGGTCCGGACGGCCGTGCCTACCGACTCCACGAACTGCTGCCACCCCTCGTCGAGTACACCAACAGCCGCATGATCGGCTCCGGACTCCACGTCTATGCCCTGAGCGACGACGGACGGACCATGGTCGTGGGAATGCTGGACGGCCCGGATTCCGTCCAGGACCTGTCCACGATCCGGTACGTCATCGGAGTGGGCGACTTCGTTTTCCCAGGGGAGGAAGGGAAGATGCGGGTGGAAAAGTCCTCCACTGGAGACGTCACGATGCTCTTCCCGACCACGACCAACCAGGTCTACCAGGTCAAGTCGGCCACCGAGGCCGGTGTCCCGTTGAGCGAGTGGCGGAACGTCGGGGGAGCGAGCCGAGGGAATGGACGGATGATGGTGGTCACCGGCTCCACCAACGAGGCCACGGCCCTGTACCGCTTGGAGGTCACCGCCGCTCCGTGAGCGACGAAGTTCCGATGACCGAGGCGGAGACCGGCCCAATTCAGGACATAAGCGATCCCGGACGCCTCCCAAGGTGCCCGGGATCGTTTCATTTCCGGACACCGGACCGTCCGAGAGGCGGGCCCCGCACTTCCCCCCTTGCGCGCGGAGGCCGGGTTTTCCAGCCTCCCCGACCGCTTTTCAGACCTTTTCCGACACCCGACCGATGAGTTCGAACGACCATCCCGCGCCGGCCTGGCCTGGCGTCATCCGCCGCTACGCCCGATTCCTGCCCGTCACCGCCGAGACGCCGGTCGTCACGCTGCTCGAGGGCAACACGCCGCTGATCCCCGTTCCGCGCTTTGTCGACGCCATCGGCGGGAGGTTCGACCTCCGCCTCAAGTACGAGGCGATGAACCCGACCTGCTCCTTCAAGGACCGGGGCATGACCATGGCCATCACCCGCGCGCTCGAACGCGGTGCCAAGACGGTCGTCTGCGCCAGCACCGGCAACACCTCCGCGAGCGCCGCCGCCTATGCCGCGCGGGCCGGGATGAAGTGCGTCGTGCTGCTGCCCCAGGGCAAGATCGCCCACGGCAAGATGTCCCAGGCGCTGCTCTACGGCGCCGCCACGGTGAGCATCGAGGGCAACTTCGACGACGCGCTGAACATCGTCCGTGAACTCGGGGAAACCGGCCTCGTAGAGGTGGTGAACTCGGTCAATCCGGTCCGCATCGAAGGTCAGAAGACCGCGGCGTTCGAGATCTGCGACGCCTTGGGCGACGCGCCGGACTTCCATTTCCTGCCGGTGGGCAACGCCGGCAACATCACGGCCTACTGGAAGGGCTTCAAGGAGTACGCCGACGCCGGCCTGTCCGACACCCTGCCCCGCATGATGGGTTGGCAGGCCGCCGGTGCCGCCCCGTTGGTGCTCGGCCATCCCGTCGCCAATCCCGAGACCGTCGCCACCGCCATCCGCATCGGCAATCCCGCCAGCTGGCACGGCGCGATCAACGCCGCCTCCGAGTCCGGCGGCGCGATCCGGTCGGTCACCGACGACGAGATCCTCCACGCCTACCGTCTGCTCGCCCGCACCGAGGGCATCATGGTCGAACCCGCCTGCGCCGCGCCGCTGGCCGGCCTCATCCGCGCCATCGCCAACAACGAGATCCCGGAAGGGGCACTTGTCACCGCGACGATGACCGGCCATGGCTTGAAGGATCCCGACACCGCGATCCGCGTCTCCGGCTTCGAACCTCTCGTCGCCAAGGCCACAAAGGATGCGGTCATGGCCGCCGTCGGTCTGGCCTAGGTGGGCGCCAGGCGTCGGAAAGC
>CAIYXO010000223.1 GCA_903930165.1 uncultured Verrucomicrobiota bacterium
CGGGCAACGCCCTGTTCTACCTCCAGGATGACACGGCCGGAATCGCGGTCTTCTGGAGTGGGGCTTCGTTCGTTCCCGCCGCCGGCGACCGGCTTCGGGTCCGCGGCCCGGGAACCTACTTCAACGGCCTTCACCAACTGGTTCCCGGAGCCACCGGCGGCTCGGTCACGCGGATTTCCACCAACAACCCGTTGCCGACCCCTCGGAACCTGCCGCTGGAAAATCTCGTGACCCGCCAGGATGGCAGCGGGCCTTCCTTCGACTTCACCGCACTGGAGGCCTTCGAAGGCTCGCTGGTGACCATCACCAACGTCCAACTCACGCTGCCGGACGCCGCGGCGATCAGCTACCCGAACGGCAACAACCTCACCGTTTATGATTCCACCGGGGTCGCGTTCGATCCCGCCCTGTTCAACTTCCGGGTGGACGCACGGGTGACCGAGATGATCGGCCAGCCGGTGCCCGCGGGCCGGATCGCCGTCACCGCGGTGCTCGGCCAGTTCGACTCCAGCAACCCCAGGACGGTCGGATACCAGCTCCTGCCGACCCGGACTGCCGACATCGTGACCGACAGCCGGCCGCCGGTGGTCCGCTTCACCAACGTGCTTTCCCAGTTGGTCCGCGCCGGCGACCTCCCCACCAACTCCTACAACGAGATCACCCTGCTTCCCGGGGAGAAGCTCACGACTTCGGCCATCGCCTTCGACGTCGATGGTCTCCCGGTCCAGTTGGCCACCGCGGATGCCCCGGTCGGCGCTGAATGGTCGCTGAGCGGATCGGGCACGCCCTCGGCCAGTGCGACGCTGACCTGGACGGCCGGCGCTGCCGACGCGGGTGTCGCCTACGCCGCCAAGCTGCACGTGTGGACATCCCGTGCGACCAACACCCTGGTCCTCCAGCTCTACACCCCGACGGCTGCGGAGCAGGGGATCGTGATCACCGAATTCATGCCGGCTCCGACCGATGTGACGAATTCCCCGGCCTACAACCTGTTGCAGCGTGCGAGCTACCCGAACTTCACCGCCGACGCCTCTCCTGGAAACCTCGACGAGTACGTGGAGTTGGTGAACCTGGGATCCGAGAGCGTGGAGCTTGCCGGATGGACCCTCGCGGACGCGGTCTCGAACACCCACCAGTTCTTCATTCCGGTCACGCTCGCCTCCTCGAACGCGGTCGTCCTCTACGGTGGGCCGCTCAATGGCAGCGAGCCGACCTTGCCCGCCGGGGTCTACTACGAACCCGCCAGCCTCGCGAGCGGAGGTCGCCTTTTGGCCCTGAACAACGGTGGAGACACCCTTCTCCTGAGGAACGCCTCCAGCCGCCTCATCAGCCGCATCCTCTACGGTGCCGAAGGAACCAACATCGCCTCCCAGGTGAGGAATCCCTCCGGATCCGGAGCGTTTGTTCCCCATACTTCGCTGGGCGGTCGATATGGCTCCCCGGGTCTCCGTTCCGGGGGCGCCCTTTGGTCCGAAGCCGAAACGGTGATCGTGGAGCTTCCCGTGGTCACGGTCCCTCCCTCGAGCCGGACCAACACCGCCGGCACCTTGGCCACCTTCACGGTCGGCGTCGGTGGGACTCCTCCCTTCACCTACCAGTGGCGCCTCGGCACCAGCGTGCTCGACGGTGCGACCAATGCGACGCTCTCGATCGGGAATGTCCAGGCCGCCAACCAGGGTGAGTACACCGTGGTCGTCCGCAACGCCGCCGGCGCCGTGACCAGCGGGGCCGCCATCCTGACCGTTGTCCCCGACACCGCGGTCGTGCGCACGGTCGCCGAAGTCCGTGCCACCACCGCGGATCCCGCCAACAGCACCAACGACGTCGCCTCCGCGGAGTCCTTCACGGTGGAGGGTGTCGTCACCACCGCGGTCAACCTGACCACCAGCACCAGCCGGCTCTTCTACATCCAGGATGCCACCGCCGGCATCGCGGTGTTCTGGCGCAACGGCACGCAGCTGCCGGCACTCGGCGACCGGGTGCGGGTTGTGGCCCCGATCAGCTTCTTCAACGGGCTGCTCCAGATGGTGCCGAACGCCACCAACACCGCGACCTCGGTCACCGTGGTCGGAAACGGCGCCACCTTGCCCACCCCGGCGGTCCTGGATGCGGGTTCCAGTGATTTCGCCTCGCTGGAGAACCTGGAGGGAAGACTGGTGGTGATGCGCAACGTCAACGTCAACCGGGAAGCCGCCACCTTCGGCTCCGGCCAGAACGTCGTGGTCACCAATGCGACCGGTCAGACCG
>CAIYXO010000224.1 GCA_903930165.1 uncultured Verrucomicrobiota bacterium
GGTTATCGGAAGTTCGTGATCGGAGGTTGGACCACGCGGGTCGTGTTCATCTTCCTCATGGCGTTGGTGCCGTTGTCCGGGGGGCTTCTTGCACCGGCGGCCCGGCTGGTCCTGCTGCTGTTGCTGCTGTTCTGTTTCAACCTGTCCCGGGGGATCTCGTCGTGCGCCTGGCTGCCGTGGATCACCGGACTGGTGCCGATCGAGAACCGGGGGAGGTACCTGGCCCGCGACCAGTTGTTCATGAACAGCGCGAGCTTCGCCTGCTTCCTGGTGATCGCGTTTCTGTTCGGCGCCGGGTCGTTCCTTCCGGTTCCGCCGAAGGATTGGCAGTTCGCCCTGGCGTTCCTCTTCAGCGCCGCCATGGGGGCGCTCAGCCTGAGGTTCCTGAGGAAGATGCCCGACACGCCGGTGCCGGCCGAAGCGAACAACCGGCGCGGCGGTGTTCCATGGCTGGAGCTGGCCGCGCACCCGCCGTTCCGACGCCTGCTGGAACTCGACGCGATCTGGTCGCTGGCCTACGGCGGGCTGGCCACCTTCATCGTCGCCTTCCTGAAGGCCGGCTCGAACCTCGGTGACGGCGCGATCCTCGCGCTGATGTCGGTCCAGTTCCTCGGAGGTCTCGGCGCGATGTGGTTCGGCGGACGTCGACTGGACCTGCACGGCAGCAAGCCGGCCTTCGGCTTCATCACCTTGACCGGGCTGGTCGTGTGCTGCGGTTGGTTCCTGCTGGCGGGCCGGGTCATCGAACCGGGAGCCGGATGGGTTCTGGCGCTGATCCTGCCCCTGGGACTGCTGAACGCCCTGTTCTCCGCCGCCAACAACCGCCTCGCCATGGCCATCGTCCCTCAGATGGGCCGGAACCACTTCTTCGCCCTCTACACGGTCGTCTGGCAGGTGACCCTGGGTCTGTCTCCGATGCTCTGGGGTTTGGTGATCGACCTGGTGGGGGACGGAGGCGGGGTCCGGTTCGGATTGGACTGGAACCGCTACTCGGTGTTCTTCGGACTGGTGGTGGTCGCCTTCGGCGCGGCGTTCCTGCAGTCGCGTCGGCTCGAGGAGCCGCGGGCCGCGGGAGTGGAGACCCTGCTGCGTGAGATCTTCCTGCAGGATCCGCAACGCGTGGTGAACCGCATCCTCGCCCGATTCGGCAACTGATTCCCGAGGCGGACCGATCCAGGAGGGACCGGCACGCGAAGCCGCCAAGCCGCTGCAAGGAAGGGGAAAGCACGCAGCCTTCGTTCACCGGAACCGGACACCGAAGAGGGATCGTGGTTCAGGTCCCAAACCGGGCGCTCCGTTTGGCGTCTTGGGGTATTTGCGTGAGGTCGGTCTCGGCTCCTGCGGAATCGTTCCGCAAAGACCGGCAAAGGTCGCCTCCAGGAACTCCTCCCGACCCGGCAGGAGTTGCCACCGGATCGGCCGACCGCCACGAAACCCCTGCAATACGGGGTCTTTGACGCGCTGGCACCCCTGCTGCTTTGCCCTTCCCGCACAAGGGATTCGAAGCATGAGCACCAGCGGACAGCCAGAACAGCTGTGGACCAAGATCGTGGAGGACTTCCGGGAGGCCTGCATCCTCCGGAAGAACGGCCGCCACGAGGAATCCACCGAACTCCTCCAACACATCCTGCCGGCGGAGATCGCCGAGTGGTCCCGGCTGCCGGCCGCGGCCGGGGTGAACCGGAGGGCGCGGCTGGAGACGATGTTCCGTGACGAACAACGCCGTGTGGACGACGCGTTCTTCGTCCAACGGATCGTCACCAGCCAACTCGAGGAACACATCCTCCCCAAGCTCTGCTTCATGGTCGCGGAGGAAGTGCGCGAGGCCGTCCGCAACGATGTGCGAGCCTTCGGCTTCGCCGCATCCTCGCCGCGCAACACGCCTGCAAAGGCACCCGCTGCCGAGCGACCCCAAACCACGTCACCCTCCCGGCCGCGCGTCCGCTTCGACGACATCCCGGGGATGATCGACTCGATCCTGCGAGACCAGGGTTCCGAAACCGGACCCGGCCTGCAACCGGCCTGACCCTCTTCGCCTGTAACCAGCAACCAGAAGTACCGGCAGACCGGCGACACAGGCCGCCGGCGCCAACCAGAGCAACTCGGTCAACACCAGGAAACATATGCGCAGCAGCACCCTCATGCCGTCGGTGGAACCGACGGATCGCAAGGCCGCCGTCAACGGACGCGGCATCACCCCGGCCATGGCAGAGCCGGCCCGCAGGCCGACCGCCGTGTCCACCGTCCTCGTCGGTTTCGACTGGGGAACCAACAAGTCCTGCATCCAGGTGGTGAAGCCCGGAACGGACGGGATCGCGACCACGGTCGTCCCCACCGTCGTCGGCTACGCCAAGGACGGGATCGTCGACGGCATCCTGCCCGGCGAAGGCCGCACCTTCTTCGGCGAGGAAGCCCTGAAGTACCGCATGCACCTGCGCCTGGTGCAGCCGATGATCGACGGCGTCATCAACGACGTCGCCGCCTCCCGCGACTTCGCCCAGCACATCCGTTCGCAGATCGCGAGCGAGACGGGCACCGAGATCCGCGCCGTGATCGGCATGCCGGCCAACGCCGAGCGCGCCGCCCGCGAGAATCTCCGCCAGGCCGTGAACGGCGTCTTCGACCGGGTCCTGCTCGTTCCCGAGCCCTTCCTCGCCGCCCTCGGCTACCGCGACGAATCGCGTCTCGGCCAGGAAGGCTACGTCGATCCCGTCAGCAATTCCCTCTTCGTGGACATCGGCGGCGGCACGACGGACGTCTGCATGGTCCAGGGCTACTACCCGACGGCCGAGGACCAGATCAGCTTCGCCTTCGCCGGCGACAAGGTGGACGCCTTGATCGACGAGGGCATCCGGAAGACCTACCCGGACGTGCAGCTCTCCAACCTCAAGATCCGCGAGATCAAGGAGAAGCACTCCTACGTCGGCAAGGCCGAGAACCCCGTGGTCGTCTCCGTCATCGTCGGCGGCAAGATGCGCAAGCTCGACGTGACCGCCCAGATCGGCGCGGCAACGGAGGCCCTGCTGATGGAGATCTACGAGGCGGTGAAGACGCTGATCGTCCGGGCGAATCCGGACACGGTGGCGGAGCTGCTCGAGAACATCGTCCTCACCGGCGGCGGCAGCCGCATCCGGAACCTCGACAAGGAACTGCAGAGGCTCCTGACCGAGGAAGGCTTCGAGGCCCCGCGCGTCCACGTGGTGGGCGACGGGTACAAAGAATTTGTGGCCAAGGGTGCGCTGAAGGCGGCCCGTCAGGCCAAGGAGACGCAGTGGCAGCAGATCGTCGGCTGAGCCGGCGGTAGGCCCCGCTTCCTCCCAGAGACATCCTCCTGGTTGCTCCTCAAACCGCCGCCGTGCACCTGCCTGCGCGGCGGCGGCCTTTCTTTTCGGGCGGATTCCTATTCGGTCCCGTTGTCCGCGGGCTGCGCCTTCTGGCTTTCCCGATCGGCTGGCGGCGTCAACCTGAGGCCGGTTCCGATGAGCGCCTTCCCGAATCCCTTCCAGAATCTCGACTCCACCGGGCTTCCGCCGGGTCCGCCGGACAGCGCCCTGCCGCCGGCTCCGAAGAAGAGCCGTGGGCGCGTGGACATCGTACGCGAGAAGTCCGGGCGCGGGGGAAAGACGGTGACCGTGGTGAAGAACTTCGTCGGGATCGGCCTGCCCGAGAAGGAGGCGCTGGCCAAGGCCATGCAGCGGAGCTGCGGCACGGGAGGCACGGTGAAGGAGGGCCGGATCGAGATCCAAGGCGACCAGCGCGAGGCGGTCGCCCGCATCCTGGCCGAGGCCGGTTTCCGTCCGGTGATGGCCGGTGGATGACGCTGCGGCTCCGGCGGGATTGCCCGGCCGCCAAGCCCCGACCTCCCGGGAGTCAGACCGCCTGCCAATCTCCGAGGACCAGTGCTGGAACCCTCGCGAACTCCCTGGCGCCGTGAGCGACAAAGGCGGCCCAAAACCTGTCTGCGGGACTGCCTTCTGAAACCCGTGCTTCCCCCAGCTCCTTCGCGGCTTCGCGTGCCGGCACCTTCCGGACCGCTCAGTCCATCTTGTCGATCTCGTCGGCCCGGTTGGCTCCGGCCTTGGAGGCCATCCGGGTGCGGCTGCCGGTCATGCGGGTCTCCGCGGGATTGTTCGGACGCAGCATGCGCTTCTGGCGTTCCCGGTCGCCCGCGGTCTTCACGACGTGGATCGGCTTGCCGGTGTTGATGTCGAGTCCGGTGACGTACATCGCGGCCGAGCCGGTCATCGGGAGCGGGATGAAGTCCTGGACCTGCTGGAGGTTCCACTTCTCCTTCTTCAGGAAGTTCTCGACCGCGCCCATCTCCTTCTCGCTGCAACCGGGGAAGCTCGAGATGAAGTAGGGCACGAGGTACTGCTCCTTGCCGGCCTCCTCGCTCAACTCGAAGAACTTGTCCATGAACGCCGGGAAGTCGCCGGCCGGCTTGCGCATGCGCCGGAGGACGTCGGGGTTCATGTGCTCGGGCGCCACCTTCATGTGACCCGAGACGTGGTTCTGGACGAGTTCCTTGAGGTACTCGGGCGTGCGGAGCGCCACGTCCATGCGGATGCCGGACTGGACGAAAACGTGCTTCACGCCCTTCTGGCCTCTGGCGCCGCGGAGCAGGTCGAGGCCGGCCTTCTCGTTGATCTCGAAAACCGGGCAGATCGAGGGCCAGAGGCAGCTGGGACGATGGCACTTCTTGCATTCCTCGGCATGGCCGTTGCGCGCGCCGTAGAGGTTGGCGGTGGGCCCGCCGAGGTCGGAGACGGTGCCGCGGAAGCTGTCGGACTCGGTGAGGCGACGGATCTCCTTGAGCACGGAGTCCTGGGTGCGGCTGGAGAGGAACTTCCCCTGGTGGAAGCCGAGGCCGCAGAAGGTGCATCCGCCCGGGCACCCGCGGGAGACGATGACCGAGTCCTTGATGGTGGCCCAGCCGGGGATCGGCTCCTTGTAGCTCGGATGCGGGAGCCGCACGTAGGGCAGGTCGTAGATCGCGTCGAGGTCGGGGCCGTCGAGGGGCATCGCCGGCGGCTCCTGCAACAGCGCGCGGTTGCCGTGCATCTGGACAAGCCGACGTCCGCTGTAGGGCGTCTGCTGCGCCTCGACCACCTTCGTCAGCCGCATCAGCAACGCCTTGTCCGCCTGCAGTTCCTCCCAGGAAGGCAGAATGATGCAGTCGCTGAAATCGGTCTCGGCGGTGGCCTTGGCCCCGAGGAACAAAGCGGTCCCGGGAATGCCGCCGAAGTCCTTCCGGCCGGCCTCGAGGCGCGCGATGATCTCCCTCACCGCCCGTTCACCCATTCCGTAGACCAGCACGTCGGCCTTGGCATCGGCCATGATCGACGGTCGCAGCTTGTCCTCCCAGTAGTCGTAGTGGGCCACGCGGCGCATCGACGCCTCCATGCCACCGAGGACGACCGGGACCCCGGGGAACGCGCGGCGGGACATCTGGGTGTAGACCAAGGCCGCGTGGTTCGGCCGCTTTCCGGGCGTGCCTCCTTCGCTGTAGACGTCCTCCTTCCGCTTGTGTCGCGCCGCCGTGTAGTTCGACAGCATCGAATCCAGGTTGCCGGCGGTGACGCCGACGAACAGCCGTGGCGTGCCCATCACCTGCACCGAGTCCGCACGGGTCCAATCCGGCTGCGCCACGATTCCCACACGCAGGCCCATCGCCTCCAACACCCGGCCGATCACCGCGGCGCCGAAGGACGGATGGTCCACGTAGGAGTCGCCGGTGATCAGGAGAACGTCCAATTCGTCCCAGCCACGGGCCTTCATCTCCTCCCGGGTCATCGGAAGAAACGCTCCCGGCTTCCGGGACTTCTCAAACTGGATCGGGGACGACGACATAAGCTCGCACCAGAAAAGCCCACATCCCCATCCGAAGCAACCAGAAGCGGACTGTTTTTGTCCGCTTTTGGAAA
>CAIYXO010000225.1 GCA_903930165.1 uncultured Verrucomicrobiota bacterium
CGCCGACCATTTCCTTCAGCCGCTGTTCCGACTCGGCGCGGAACTGCTGGATCAGGGCCTGCCGCTGCGCCGGATCGACGCCGGGTTGGGTCAGGACCGCGTTCAGTTCGTTGCGTATCCCTCGGGAGAACTCATAGACCTGCAGCGCGGTCTCACGGGGCAGCCCGGTTCGATTCATCTGCTGTACCAGGTTCCGGTAGGTCGGATCCTGGATGCGGTCGAACTCGGCCTGCCGCTCCGGGGTCATGCCGGCCCGGACATCGGCGACCTCCTGCTGGGCCCGCAGTTGGGCCGCCCCGGCCTCCCGGTTCGCCTCCTCCGCGGCCTCGGGACTCCGGCCGATCACGGTCCCGGGCACCTGCAGCTCGTCGGCCGCCAGCTGCGCGCGGAAGATCGAACGTCGTTCGGCGTCGGTCAGGTCGAATCCGTCAAACCGGCCGCGCAGGGCGATCCCGGTCAGCGAGGCGGACATCTCGAACTGCTCCAGGGTCTCCTTGCCGAGCAGCTTCTCCAATTCCTGCCGGCGTTCGCGGGTGTTCTTGAGATACGCCTCCGCATCTTCGGCGAGGAAGTAGCCGAAGGTCTTCTCCTGGAGCTCCCGGCGTTGGTCCCTGAACTTCTCCAGAAGCTCCCGGGCGGCCTGCCGCTTCTCCTCCGGGATCAACGCCATCGCCGCCTCGAAGCTGCCGTCCCGGTCGTTGGTCCAGTTCGGCAACCCCAGCGGGATGTCGAGGCCGAGAAGTTCCTTCACCAAGGCCTGCTTCTCCGTGCGCAGCTCGCGCAGCTGGTTCCACTTGGCCCAACTCCTTCCCCCGTTCGGCGGGGCCGGATCCCAGGGATTCTGCTGATGCCGATGCAGCGCCAACGCCGCCTCGCGCGCCGCAAACCGCCGTTCCACCTCGGCCAGGATGATGTCCTGGACCGTCGGCTCGGGACATTCCACCGCACGGAGTCTCTCGATGTATTTCCGAAGGTCCGCCGAAAGCAGGTCCCGATAGGAGAAGCCGGCCTTGCCGACGAGCGCTCCTCCCGAAGTGGCGGAAGCAGGGCCGGAGGCATCATCCGCCGTCTCCTGGGAGGCGGCGCCCGAGGCCGTTTCGGCAGCCTCGCCACTGGATTTCCCGAGGCGTTGCCATACCGCGACCCCGGCGAGGACGAGGTTCACCGACACGAGCACCGGAATGAGCTTGGAGGACTTCATCGCTTGCGGGACCTCGCTTCGACTCCCAACGGGGCCATCAGTTCAGATTCGGCGTTCGTTCGGCCCGGGGAATCGCTGGAGAGGATGAAGGCGTCGGCCCGCCGGAGGAAAGACCGAATGGACCTCGGCGGCATCGGCTACGCCGAAAGTCGAACCCAACCGCCCGGCCCCTCAAGGCCCACCCCGGCGGTCAATTCTTGCTGGCCGCGAAGGCACCGGCGTAGGTGGCCGGGATCAGGAGCAACAGGAACAACAGGTGGTACCAGACCGGCATGAGGTCGCGGACCGACCACTGCACTCCCAGACCGGTGACAAGCAGCAGTCCCGCGAGGATGGGAACGGCGGTCCGGGATTCCTTCGCAAGGCGACGAGCCAACGCACCACCGGAAACGGAACACGCGATCGACAGCGCCAGCAGACCGGCGAGGCCCGCGACGGACTCCACTTTCAACCTGGGATCCTTGGGCAACCATCCCGCCGCGATCAAACTCTGGTTGCCGATCAGCCAGAGCAAGGTCCAGACG
>CAIYXO010000226.1 GCA_903930165.1 uncultured Verrucomicrobiota bacterium
CAGCCCGGGAAAGGGGATCACGCGGAAGAGCATGGTCATCACGACCACTCCGAGCACGGGCCCAACCCCCACCTTTGGCTCGATCCCGTTTTTGCCCGGCACGGTGTCTCCAACATCCTCGAGTCCCTCGTCGCCCTCGACCCGACCCATGCCGAAGGATACCGCCGACGGGCCGCTGCCTACCTGGCCGAACTCGAGGTTCTCGATACAGAAATCCGGACGGTCGTTTCCAAGTTCGCCGACCGACGCGTCGTGACCTTCCACGACGCATTTCCCTATTTCTGTCGCCGATACGGACTCGAGCTGGTGGGTGTCATCGAGGAGGTCCCGAGCGTCGAGCCGAGCCCGCGGTACTTGAGCAATCTGGTTGCAGCCATCCGGAAGGAGAAGGTCCGGGTCGTCTTTTCGGAACCGCAGTTCCATCCCCGACTGGTCCGCAGGTTGGCCGAGGATCTCGGAATCAAGGTGGGTGAACTGGATGTCCTGGAGACGGGCTCGCCATCTCCGGGATTCTATGTCGAAGGCCAACGGCGGAACCTGAAGGCCCTCGAGGCCGCGCTGCGTTGAGATGGAGATCGCCTTCCGCCAACCCAAGCCGGTCGTAGTCGAGGTGGCGGGCCTCCACGTCCGTCTGGGTGACGCCGCGGTGCTCCGGGGAGTGGACCTGCAGATCCGCCAAGGCGGAATCGTGGCCCTCATCGGACCCAACGGCTCCGGAAAAACCACGCTCCTCCGTTGCCTGCTGGGGCTCCAGAAATGCGATCGGGGTTCGATCCGCATTCTCGGCGAGTCTCCCGATTCCGGGGTGCTCCGGCGCGTTGGCTATGTTCCCCAGCGACTCCAGCCGGATCGCAGCTTCATCCTGACGGTCCGGGAATTCCTCGCCCTCCGTCGCCCCACGACCCGGGATTGGTTCTGGCGTTCCCGGCGGCATGTGGACTCCCTCCTGGCGGACGCCGTCGCGGACCTGGATGTGGCCAGGCTGTTGGATCGCCCGCTGGCCGGCCTCAGCGGAGGGCAGCTTCAGCGGGTACTGATCTGTGCCAGCCTCCTCAACGATCCCGAGTTGCTGTTGCTCGACGAACCCACCGCCGGCGTCGACACGCCGGGAGAAAAGGACTTCTACGAGCTGATCGCCGCGGTGCACCGACGTCGAAATCTCACCGTGGTGCTGGTCTCGCACGACCTTTCGATGGTCTATCGCCATGCTTCCAGGGTGTACGCCCTGAACGGGGTGGTCTGCTGCGAAGGGGCCCCGGAAGAGGTCATGAATGCGGAGTCGCTCAAGCAGGCCTACGGCATCCATGTGACGCCGTACCATCATCACCACGGCCATGCCCATTGAACCCTTTCTCCAGCGGGCGTTGCTGATCTCGGTCCTGCTCGGACCCCTTTGCGGTCTGCTCGGGGTGTTTGTCACCGCGCGCCGGATGTCCTTCTTCAGCGACACCATCGCGCATGCCGCCCTGGCCGGAGTGGCCTTGGGGCTTTGGCTTGGAATGCCGGAGCCGACGATCCCGATGATCGTCTTCAGCTTGGCGGTTGCGCTTCTGATCCTCTGGTTCAAGGAGCATACCGAGTTGCTCAACGACACGATCATGGCCCTGCTGCGCGCCTGTCGCGTAGGAGTGGATGATGGTATTCAAGGGGATGAGGCTCGTGAAGCTAGTTCAAATGCGCAAAATATAGTGAGGTCAATCGCCGCAAAGCTGGCCTTGAAAGCTTCCAG
>CAIYXO010000227.1 GCA_903930165.1 uncultured Verrucomicrobiota bacterium
CATCTCCGAGGTGCGGCCCGAGTGGGGTCTCGCGAACAACGCGGCCTTTGTGGCGGCTCCACGCTCCCGCACCTCCGGCCTCGACCTGGAGGGGCGTGTGTTCCTGCACGACTACGACGCCCACGCCGATGTCGATTCGAAGGTCCTCACGTTGATCCTCTGCGCCCCGGTGGTCGTGGCGAGCTGGATCAACCTCCAGTACTACGCGTCGAGGGTGGATCCGCGGAGACTCGGAAGCGGGAACAAGGTCCTGCACAACGTCGTCGGCGGCATCGGGGTCGTGGAGGGCAACGGCGGGGACCTCCGGGTCGGCCTGCCGCTCCAGTCGATCCACGATGGCGAGCGGTTCGTCCACGAACCGCGGCGTCTGTCGGTGTTCGTCGAGGCGGACACCGCGAAGATCGGAGGCGTGCTCGAGGCGAACCCCTCGGTGCGCCAGCTCTTCGCGAACGGGTGGATCCACCTCTTCGCGATCGGAAACGGAGGATGCCGCCGGTTCGCGTCCGACGGCTGGAGGGATGTGGGCTGAACGGGCGGAGAGAGGAGCCGGACCGTGGCCTGGCGGCCACGGCTACGGGGAGTTCTGAACCGGAGCGAAGTCGCGAGAGTGGGGAGCGGACCGCGGCCTGGCGGCCGCGGCCACGTCACTCGGCCGGCTCGACGCGGACGATCTGGGCGTCGGCGTTGTTCTCCCAGCCGGACCCGAACTCGATCACGTACAGGGCGCCGTCGGCCCCGATCTTGAGGTCGGTGGGGCGCTTGAAGGTCAGCTCGGGCGCGAAGCGGGCGATCTCCACGCGTTCGCCCTGGGCGTCGAGCTTCACCACGACGATCCAGTTCCGCATCCATTCGTAGAGGAACAGGCACCGGTCGTACTCGGCAGGCAGTCGGCTGGCGGAGGCGAGCTTGGAGTCGAAGTGGTAGACGGGTCCGGCCGCAGCGGAACGGCCGCCGCTGCCGAATTGCGGAAAGCGGGAGGACGGCCCGCCGGGGTAGAACATCCAGGCCGGCTGCGCAGGCGGCAGTTCCTTCGGGCCGGTGTTGTTGGGCGACAGGTTCACCGGCTTCGCGGGGTCCTGCGCGGGCCCGGACTGCTTGGTGGCGAAGTCGAACTGCCGATAGGGGCGGTTGTCGGCGAGCAGGAAGGGCCAGCCGAAATTGCCCGCCGTCCTGGTGCGGTTGAACTCGTCGAAGCCGGCGGGGCCGCGGGCCTCGGTGGCCGCCGCGGCGTCGGGACCGACGTCCCCGAAGTAGAGCGTGTCGGACTTCGCATCGACGGAGAACCGCCACGGGTTGCGGCAGCCCATGACGTAGATCTCCGGCCGGGTGCCCGGGGTTCCGGGCGGGAAGAGGTTCCCCTTGGGGATGGTGACGGAGCCGTCGGGTTCGGGGTGGATCCGGAGGATCTTCCCGCGGAGATCGTTGGCGTTGCCCGCGGACCTCGCGGAATCGAAGAGGCGGCGGCCTTCGCGGTAGTCCGTCGGGGCGAAGGCGTCGCTCTCGAAGCCCACGGTGTTGTCGCCGGTGGCGACCAGGAGGTTGCCGTGGCCGTCGAAGCCGAGTCCGCCGGCGTAGTGGCAGCAGACCTCGAGGTCGACCGGGATGGTCAGGAGGATCTTCTCGTCGGCGAGCTTCGCGGGGCTTCCGGAGAGGGTCAGGCGCGAGACGTGGAACTCCTTCCCGCCCCGGGGCGAGTAGTAGAGGTACACCCACGCGTTGCGGGCGAAGGCGGGATCGACGGCGAGACCCAGCAGGCCGGCCTCCCAGGCGCCGCCGGTGGCCGGGGTGGCGCTGTTGTTGCGGGCCTCGACGTCCCGCTGCCAGACCACCTCGGAGGTCTTCGTGGCCGGGTTCCACAGCTTCACCGCGCCGCCGCGCTCAACGTAGATCAGGCGGCCGTCGGCCAGCACCTCGACCTGCATGGGGTTCCGGGCGTCGGTGACCAGCACGGTCTTCCGCAGGCCGGCCGCTTCGGTCGGGGTCAGGTGGCAGCAGATCGCCGCGGTCGCGACGAGGATCGCGACACGACGGAGGAGGGACACGGGGATCATGGGTTTCGAAGTGAACCGCCGGAAGGCGCCGGATTCCAATCCGGAATCCTTCGGGCAAGGGTCAGCGGCGGGTCGGGGTGACTTCCTTGGCGGTGGAAAGGACGGCATCGAAGGCGGGCTTCGGCCGGCTGTCGCCGTCGAAGAGGAGCGGCTTGCCGTTGGCCCGCCAGGAGACGGCGTCGTTGACGCCCCAGAGGGTGACCATCCGCACCGACTGCCGGTGCTTCAGGAACGCGCGGAAGATCGCGGCGTAGGCGTCGGCGAGGCGCTTGTCCGCGTCCGAGACGAGCCCGCCCTGCGTGGTGGCCGCGTTGGCGGCGACGTCCGCGCCGGTGGTCCGTTGACCGCCCTGGGCGCTGTTGACGTCGAGTTCGGTGATGTGGATGGGGAGGCCGAGCGATCCGAGTTCGGCGAGGGTCTGGTCCATGTTCTCGAAGGTCATGCCGACGTTGACGTGGGCCTGTGAGCCGATGGCGTGGATCGGAACGCCCTGTTCCTTGAGGGAGCGGACCAGGGTCAGGAGCTTCGCCCGCTTCACCGGGTTCTCGAGGCCGTAGTCGTTGTAGCGGAGGACGGCGTCGGGATCCGCCTCGTGGGCGAAGCGGAACGCGTGGGCGATGAAGTCGGGGCCGATGATCTCGGACCACAGCGAGCTGCGCAGCACGTTCGTGCCGTTGCCGTCGGCGATGGCCTCGTTGACGACGTCCCAGGTCTTCACGCGTCCCTTGTAGCGGCCGACGACGGTGTGGATGTGTTCGCGCATGCGGGCGAGCAGTTCTTCGCGGGAGGCGCGCGGGCCGTCGTAGCGGCCGAAGCCGCCGCCGAAACCCGGGCCGGGGCGGGGCCGTCCGGCGGCGTTGGTCCCCGGGGAGTTGGTGCCGACGTTGGCGACCGCGCTGGAGTTGGTCGGGGCGGAGGGGACCGCCTTCGGGGCGGGCGGAGGGGGATTGGTGCCGGCGAAGACCCAATTCGGGGTCTGGCTGTGCCAGACGAGCGTGTGGCCGACGACCTCCATGCGGTTGGAGACGGCGAAGTCCACGAGGGCGTCCGCGCCGGTGAAGTCATAGCCGTCCTTTCCCTCGCGGGGATGGATCAGTTGCCACTTCATGTCGTTCTCCGCGGTGACCTGGTTGAACTGCGCCTTCACCAGCGCCACCTCGGAGGCGACCTGTTCCGGCGTGCGTCGGAAGGGTGCCCCGCCGACGTGGCTGCGGTTGAGGGCGGCGCCGACCGCGAAGTGTTCGCGGAACACGTCCTTCAGGGACGGCGTCGGTTCGGCAGCCATGGCGGCCGGAAGGAACGCGAGGAGGAGGAAGGCGAAGGGAGTCCGGTTCATGGTGTGGGAGTGGGGGTCCGGAGGACGCGGAGGCCGGGGAGCGGCTTGCCGGCGAGGTCGGTGAGGCGCAGAGAGGCCTGCCAGCTGTTGGACTCGTTGAGGACCTTGAAGACGAAGACGTTGATCCCCTTGCGGAGCCTCACCTTGCCCTTGTCGGCATCCACCACGAGCGGCCGGGCCTCGGTCCAGGCGTAGATGTCGACGCCGTTGAAGTAGAGGCGTCCCTGGTCGTTGCTGCCGACGGAGACCATGACATCGGGCGTCTCCGCCGGGGCTTCGACGTAGGCGACGACGTAGCCGCCCGAACGGTCGTTGATGGAATCGAGCGCCTCGTTGAGGTCCACGTGGTTGGTCTTCGCGGAGACGTCTCGCCAGGCGAGTTCCTTTCCGCGGACGGTGAAGCGGTCGCCGGCCTTCGGCTTCAGGGTGGCCTCGCCGGGCACCTGGTCGCGCATCAGGAGGTCGCCTGTGGGGGCGCCTTCCGGCAGCGGGATCGGGGCGAGCATCACCCAGTTGCGGACGTAGCCCTTGGCGTCGATTCCAGGAACGTCTTCGGCCGCGACGGCGTGCGTCCACGACGTCAGCAGGGCCATGGCGGCCATCAGGGGTTGGAGTGGGCGGATGTTCATTCGTAGTCCTCCGTCTTGCGCACCGGCACCGTGTTCCCGTCCTTGGGCGGACGGGTGAGCGTCGCGAGGAACGCCAGGACGTCCGCCAGTTCCTGTTCCTTGAGGATGGCGCCGAGCGGCGGCATCGGGGAGATCTCGAGGTTCTCGAAGCCCTTGGCGAACTTCGCGTTGGGGTCCATGAGGCTCTCGAGGATGTAGGCCTTGTCGGCGCGGACGGCGATGCCGTCGAGGATCGGTCCGACGTCGCCGCCGCGGCCGTTGGCCGTGTGGCAGGCCGCGCAGGCGGCGGTCGGGCTTTCGTAGAACAGCGCCTCGCCGCGCTTCGGGTCGCCGGCGGAGACGGCCACCTCGTTCTCGCCGACCCCGGTGACCTTGTGGATGCGGCCGAGCAGGGTGAGCGTGTCGTTGAGGAACGGATCGGAGGTGTTGACGCCACCCCTCTGCAGTTGGGCGACCACGGTCTGGATCTCGGGGACCGTCGGGAACTCGAGCAGCTTGGCGAAGGCGGCCTGGCGGGTGACGAGGTCGGTGTCCTGGACTACCGGGCTGCTGAAGAACAGCTGGCGGCCGACCTCGTTGGTTGGGAGGGCGCGGACGGCATTGCGGCGGACGGCGGGATCGCGGTCGAGCAGCGCCTTCCGGTGGGTCTCGGCGTCGAGGGTGCCGATGCCGGCAAGCGACCACAGGGCGTGGATGGCCCCGGTTCCGCCGGTTCCCGAGCGCACCCGCTTCTTCAGCGCCGGGGCCAGCTGGGACTGCTGGCGGTCGACGACGAGGCGTTGTGCGGTCTGGCTCCAGAACCGGTTCCCGCTGTCGAGCGCGGCGACGAGGGTCTCGGGGGCCGCGGAGGCGAGGGAACGGATGGGGCTTCTCGGGCCGTCCTTCCAGACGATGCGGTAGATGCGGCCGTGGGTCTGGTCGCGGAGGTCGTTGGCGGTCTTGTAGGCGCCGCCGAGGCCGGTGGTCGCCTCGACGCCGGCGGAACGGACGTTCGGGGTCGGGTTGTGCTGGATGACGAAGCTGTAGAAGTCGAGCACCCAGACCGCGCCGTCCGGGCCGACATCGGCGTGGACGGGGGACATCCATTCGTCGGTGCTGGCGAGCAGGTTGAAGCCGTCCTCGGCGCGGTAGCCGCCGCCGTCGGGTCGGATGTCCATGATCCCGATGATCTTCGCGGTGGGTTCGGTCACGAGGGCCTTGCCCTGGAGGCGGGCCGGGAGGGCGTCGCTGACCATGAAGGTGTGGCCGGCCGCGGCGGTGTAGCCGCCGAAGTTGTCCACCATGCGGACGTTCGGCGTGTTGGGGTGCATGCGCATGCCCGGGGCGAGCGACTTTGCGGAAGGCAGACGGCGCACGTTGCGGGTGTCGGCCTCGGGGGTGTTGTCGCCATCGAGCCGGTATCCGGGCCGG
>CAIYXO010000228.1 GCA_903930165.1 uncultured Verrucomicrobiota bacterium
CGCCGGATGTTCTCCGGCGAATCCTCCACGAGGATGTCCACATCCTGGGTCAGTCGGGGGTAACCGTTCAGGATGACGGCGATTCCCCCGACGACGGCGAAATCAACTCCGGCCTGGGCGAGCCCGACCAACAGCCCTTCGTACCGGGAAATGGTCTCCTTCGCTTCGTGTGAGGGATTCATTGGCGAACTTCCGGACGAAGCGCAGCAGTTCCTCGTTGTTTCGGAGCCACTCACCCCCGCTTCGGGGCGAGGCGCCTCCCACCCTTCGGAGGATCGGTTGCTGAAGCGGCTCTGGAACGGGTTCCATCGTCGATCAGTCTACCGGCACATCGATAAGACAGTCAAACGCCCCTCCCCCTGCCGGGCGGAAGGGCGACCCGGACCTACTTCGACTTCTTCCCGAACTTCTTCGCCGCCGGCGACTTCAGCTTCTTGAATTCCCGGGTCAGGTTGGTCAGGGAGGCTTCCACACCCATGCGCTCGAGGGAACTGGCCCCGACGAAGCCCACGGCGTCGGTGTTCTGGATCACACGGTCCGCGTCCTCGGGCGTATTGATCGGACCGCCATGGCAGAGGAAGAAGATGTCCTTCCGCACCCGGCTCGCGGCGTCGATGATCTCCTGGGTCCGCTTGAGCGTGAAATCCCAGCTCACCAGGGCCTTCTTCACCCCGATGCTCCCGCCGATCGTCGTGCCGACATGGGCGATGATCGCGTCCGCTCCCGCCTTGGCCATCTCGACCGCCTCCTCGGGCGAGCCGACATAGACCACCGAGAACAGGTCCATCCGACGCGCCAGCGCGACCATCTCGTACTCCTTCGTCACGCTCATCCCGGTCTCCTCCAGCACGCCGCGGAAATGGCCGTCCACGATGGTGTGGGTCGGGAAGTTGTTCACCCCCGAGAAACCCATCTCCTTCACCTTCCCCAGCCAATGCCACATCCGGCGACGCGGATCGGTCGCATGGACACCGCAGATGACCGGAACCTCTTCGACCACCGGCAGCACCTCGTACTCGCCGATCTCCATGGCGATCGCGTTCGCGTCGCCATACGCCATCATCCCCGCCGTCGAACCATGGCCCATCATGCGGAAGCGGCCGGAGTTGTAGATGATGATCAGGTCCGCCCCGCCCTTCTCGATGAACTTCGCGCTGATGCCCGTGCCGGCGCCGGCCGCGATGATCGCGTCGCCCTTCTTGAGCGTGTCCATGAGGCGTTCACGGACTTCCTTGCGGGTGTAGGGGTTTCCTTTGCCGGTCCAGGGATTGGGCATGATGCGTGTGGATTGGTGGATTCTCGTCGGAGGACGAGGGGATAGTGAACCGAATCCGGTGCCCGACAAGCCATGCCGGCAAGGCACGGCGACGTATCCGAAAGCAACGTGCCCCGGTTCACGAAGGCTGAATCCCACTCATTCCCGCAGGAGCGCCCGGCTGGCTGCAGACTTCCTGGAACATAAGAACCCGCCGGCTGACAATTACCGGGCCTCACTCCCATCATCGGGCCGCATGAGCGCGATCGAATCCAAACTCGCCGAACTCGGGATCACCCTGC
>CAIYXO010000229.1 GCA_903930165.1 uncultured Verrucomicrobiota bacterium
AGTGGCCGGGACCGTGGCGGGTGTTGCGGCGGAAACCGTGGGGGTCTCCGTCTTCGGTGAGGCTCCCAGCGTTGCCCCGGAAGGCGGGACGCCGGAGGTCGAAGCGGTGGGCGAGGGATCGGCGGTTGAACTTCGGGACGCTTGGGAGGCGGTCTCGGACCGATCCGAAACGCGGATCTTCAGGGCCAAGGCGGCGACGATCAGGACGAGGAATGCGGCGACGAGTCGACGGGTGGTCATGGGAGGAGGCCCCGGTCACACAACTCCGGGATCCCAGAGTCCAAGGCAACGGCCGTCCCAAGGCAACCACCCAGAATGAGAGCGATCCCATGGAAGAGAGGAAGGGCCTCACGCAAAATCGCAAAGACGCCAATGGGGAGCCGGAACCGGAGCCGAAGCGGCCGCTTCAGGGCTCTTCAGAGGGCAGATCGTCGCACCATTGGCGCCCTTGGTTGTGAAGCGGGTCCCTTGCTTCGCGGACTTGGAGCGGCCCTTGGGCGACGGTTGGGCCGGAACGATGCAGAAGGGATCGGCACGCAAAGGAGCCGAGCCGCTCGGGCACGAGGCGAAATCAGCCGTGTTCCCGAAGCGGAATCGTGGACCGAACGGCGATCGCAGTTCCGGAGCCTCGCTTGGCGCCTTGGCGCAATTGCGTGAGGTCGGCTTCTGCTCCTGCTGGATCGTTACGGTTTCGTGCGGCGCGCCTTGGTGGGTTCCGACCGTTCAGGCGAGGATGTCCCTCACCACGTTGCCGTGGATGTCGGTGAGCCGGTAGTCGCGTCCCTGGAAGCGGAAGGTGAGGCGGTCGTGCTGGATTCCCAGGAGGTGCATGGCCGTGGCCTGGAGGTCGTGCACGTGCACCGGGTTCTCCACGATGTTGTATCCGAAGTCGTCGGTGGCCCCGTAGGTCGTGCCGCCCCGGATCCCGCCGCCGGCCATCCAGATGGAGAAGCAGCGCGGATGGTGGTCGCGCCCGTAGTCGGTCTTGGTGAGCTTGCCTTGGGAGTAGTTGGTCCGTCCGAACTCCCCGCCCCAGATGACCAAGGTCTCGTCGAGCAGGCCCCGCTGCTTGAGGTCGGTGATCAAGGCGTAGCTGGCGCGGTCGACGTCCCCGCACTGGCGACGGATGCCGCCCGGCAGACCGCCATGCTGATCCCAGCCGGGGTGGTAGAGCTGGATGAAGCGCACGTCCCGTTCGGCCAGGCGTCGCGCGAGCAGGCAGTTGGCGGCGAAGGTGCCGGGGTTCCGCGCCTCGGGGCCGTACAGCTCGAAGACGCTTTCCGGTTCTCCGGACAGGTTCATGACGTCCGGCACGCTGGTCTGCATCCGGTAGGCCATCTCGTACTGGGCGACCCGGGCGTTGATCTCGGGATCGCCGAGGTCCCGGTACTGCTGGTGCTCGAGCTCCGCCATGCGGTCGAGCATCCGGCGTCGCGAGGCGCCGTCGATGCCGGCGGGGTTCTGGAGGTAGAGGACCGGGTCCTTGCCGGAGCGGAACAGGACGCCCTGATGCTGTGACGGCAGGAAGCCGTTGCCCCAGAGACGCGAGTAGAGCGGTTGGTCGATGCGGTCCTTGGAGATGAGGACCACGAAGGCGGGGAGGTTCTGGTTGGAAGACCCGAGTCCGTAGCTGAGCCAGGAACCGAAGCTGGGCCGGCCGGCGATCTGGGATCCGGTCTGGAAGAAGGTGATGGCCGGGTCGTGGTTGATGGCCTCGGTGTGGAGGGAACGCACGATGCAGAGGTCGTCGGCGACCTTGGCCGTCCAAGGGAGGAGGTCGCTGATCCAGGCGCCGGAACGGCCGTATCGTTGGAATCCGTAGATGGAGCCGGCCATGGGCAGGTTGGCCTGCTGGGCGGACATCCCTGTGAGACGCTG
>CAIYXO010000230.1 GCA_903930165.1 uncultured Verrucomicrobiota bacterium
CCTGCGGGCGCGCGACGGGCTTTCCGATGACGGTCGCGGGAACCGCGGCGAAGCCCCGGAGGCCGTCGGAAGTCCTGCCGTCGCCGACGATCAGGCCGTCCCGGTTGATCGCGCGCGCCCTCAGCAGCGACCAGCCGGCCGCGTCGTCCGGGGAGACGACGTCGGCGAGGGAGTAGAGGCGTCCGGCGGAGTAGAGGGTGGCCTGCTCGGAGCCGGCGGCGTCGAAGGCCGACCCGGCCACCTGGCCGAAGTCGTTGACCGCATAGGCCTGGCTGGCGTTGCCGCCGGCCAACGTCCCGAGGCTGCGGGCCAGCGGGGTGGCGGCGGTCGGGTCGTGAAGGAAGGCACGTTGGACCCCGGCGACGCGCCGGTCGACCTGGGTGGACCAGCCGATGTTGACCCCGCGTCCGGCCAGGCCGGTGCTGGAAGCCACGTTGGTCCCGGTTCCCTCGTCGAAGGGGAAGGAGAAGACGAGGCCCGCGGCGGAGGCGGCGGGTTCCGAGGCCATCCCAAGCGCGATCTCGGTGGCGGTGCGGGCGACGCTCCAGGAGCGGACGTTGTTGAAGCGTGCGTCCGGATAGGAATCGCTCGCCCAGGCGCTGCGGCCGATGGCGACGTTGGTCCGCAGCAGCGCGTTCGGGCGCACCATGTCGGCGTTCACCGCGACCTGGCTTCCGTTGACGTAGAGGCGGCCCGTGCCGCGGTTGGTGTCGCCGGTGGTGTTGACCGTGTAGGTGACGGCGACGTGGGTCCAGTTGGAGAGCGTCATCGCCGTCGGCGCGGACACCGAGCTGAAGGTGGTGGTGCCCGAAGTGGTGCGATACGTGCGGAAGATCGGCTTGCCGTCGGTGCCGGTGGACAGCGCCAGGAACACGTTGTCGGTGTTCGAGACGCCGTTCCCGTTGCTGGTCTCGTAGAGGCGCGCCCAGTTCCGGTGAGCCCGGGGAAAGACCCAGCCCTCGAGGGTGAAGTCCCCGGCGAACTCCGTGGCGTCGGGCAGGTCGAGGTAGGCGTTCCGGGTCACGTCGAGGTCCAACGCCGGGTCGGTCACATACGTGGTCGTCGAGCCGCCGACGACCAGTCCGCTGCGGTTGATGCCCCGGGCGATGGAGTTGGTGTCGTCCGCGGTGCCGATCAGCGCCACGGCGGTCGTCCCGGTCCAGCGGGTCGCCCGACGGGTCCCGTCGGCGGCGAGGCTCACGCCGGCCACGACGCCGTCGCTGTTGATTCCCAAGCCTTGGCTCCCGGCGTTGAACGGCGAGGCCAGGGTGCCGAGGTCGGTGAGGGTGGATCCGGAACCGCGCAGGGCCCGGTTGTTGGTGTTGGAGACCGTGTCGGAATAGCCCGTGAACACGGACGTGTCGTTGATCGCCGTCAGCGTCGCATCGCCCCCGCCGAGGTCCCCGACGTCCACCATCAACGTGCCGTCGTTGCGGAAGCCGCTACGGGTTCCGGACGACGAGGTGGAGACGCCCGCGAGGACGTTCGCCGCGTTCAGGCCCAGCACCTCGGAAGAGAGGTCGCCCGAGGCGGGGACGACCGTTGTCAGGGCGAAGGTTCCTTCGGAGTCGAGCGCGCCGGCCAGGATGCCGGGGGTGAAGAAGCCGCGTCGGACTCCTCCCTGGGGACTGACGGCGTAGCCCGCGATCGCGCCGTCGTCGTTGACGGCGTTCGGAAAGGAGTTCGGGAAGTCCGAGGAGAGGCGTCCCAGGCTGTAGATCGCGTAGGCCGGCTTCGGCATGACCCGCAGGTCGAACTGCACCGCGGTGGTGGCCTCGCCGTCGAAGACCCGGACGGTGATGGTGGTGGTCCCGATCTCGCCCAGCTCCGGGGTGATGGTGAGCGTCCGGATGCCGCCGGAGCCGCCGAGGACGATGGCCGAATCCCGTACCAGGCTGCTGTCGGAGGAGCTGGCGGTGATGTCCTGTCCGTTGACGAACAGCGCGACGTCGTCGGCGGTGTCCAGCTCGCTGATGAGCACCGTGATCGGACCCGCGACGGAGCCTTCCTCGACGAGCTGGTCGGCAATCGGCTAGACGACCGGGGGATCGTTCACGTCCTGGACGTTCACCGTCACCGTGAAGCTGGAGGACAGCCCACCGGCGTCGGTGACCGAGTAGGTGAAGGTGTTGGTGCCCTTGAAATTGGCCGTCGGCGCGTAGGTGAACAGCGGCGAGGTGAACGTGCCGGCGGTGGTCACCAGGGTGCCCGAGTTGGTCAGCGTGGCGTTGGCCGGCAACGAGGTGATCCGCCAGGTCAGCGGCGAGGTCTCGAAATCGAAGCCGGGAAGGTGCAGGACCCGGGAGGTGTCCTCGCTGACGAGCACGTTTAGGACGGGGGCCACCGCGAGGCCGGCCGAGGCGGTGGACAGGAAGGTGCCGGAGGCGATGGACAGGGTGGCGTTCCCCGAGGAGGCGGCACTGTCGAAGGCGGCGGCGCCGGAGGCCTCGTTGAAGCGGTAGTAGGTCTCCAGGCCC
>CAIYXO010000231.1 GCA_903930165.1 uncultured Verrucomicrobiota bacterium
AGGGCAACCTCTTCGTCTCCACCGGAGACAACACCAACCCCTTCGAGTGCGACGGATACAACCCGATGGACTACCGGGATGGACGTCATCCCTTCGACGCGGCCCGTACCTCCGGCAATGCGAACGATCTCCGCGGAAAGATCCTGCGCATCCGTCCCCGGCCCAACGGCGGCTACGACATCCCGGAAGGCAACCTCTTCCCGGTCGGAACTCCTCGGACCCGTCCGGAGATCTTCGTCATGGGTTGCCGGAATCCGTTCCGCATCGCGGTGGACCGCGAAACCGGAACCCTGGTCTGGGGAGATGTCGGGCCGGATGCGCGTGAGCCGCGGGAAGGGCGGGGTCCGGCCGGCTTCGACGAGTTCAACCGCACGCGCACGGCGGGAAACTTCGGCTGGCCGTTCGTGATCGCCGACAACCGTCCCTACAACACCCACCGTTTCGACACCCGGGAAAGCGGTGCGGCCTTCGCCCCGGAGCATCCCGTCAACCTCTCGCCGCGAAACACCGGTCCGAAGGAACTGCCCCCGGCGCGGCCGTCCTGGATCCACTATCCCTATTCGGCCTCCACCCGGTTTCCCGCCGTCGGGAGCGGTGGCCGCACCGCCTGCGCCGGGCCCTTCTACCGGTACGACCCGCAACTGAAATCCCCGAGGAAACTTCCGCCGGAATACGACCAGTGCCAGTTCCTCTACGAATGGGAACGCAACTGGATCCTTGTCGTGAAGACGGACGAGTCCGGCAAGCCGGTGCGGATGGAGCGGTTCGCATCGGAGATTCCATTGAAGCGGCCCTCGGAAATGGAAGTCGGACCAGACGGCGCGCTTTACCTCATCGAGTTCGGAACCGGCTGGGAGAACAACAAGGATTCACAACTGGTCCGGATCGAGGCCGCCCCCGCGGATTGAGTTCCCCTGGACGCCGTCGCTTTCCCGGTTTCGCTTCGGTCGTTGCCGGGGCTATTTTCGGCACATGACCGTCGTCCACGATCCTCGATGCTCCGGCTACCACCAGCCGGGTCACCCGGAGAAGCCCAACCGCGTGGTCCGTTCCGCCGAGTTGCTCCGTTGGCAGAAGGCGATCCCGCTCCGCTGGGCCGAGCCGGCGCCCGTCGACGACTCCCTGCTGCTGCGCGGCCATACGCCCGGGCACCTTGAACGGATGCGGCAGCCCGGGGACTTCGATGCCGACACCCCATGGCATCCGGAAATCGAGGCCCACGCGCGGCGTGGTGTCGGTGCCGCGGTCCGCGCCATGGAGTTGGCGTCTGCGGGCGAATCCGCCTTCAGCCTGATGCGGCCTCCGGGACACCACGCCGAACGCGGCAGGGCCATGGGCTTCTGCTACTACGGGTCGGTCGCCCTCGCCGTCCTCGAAGCCCGGGCCCGGGGCGTCGAACGGGTGGCCGTCTTCGACTTCGACGTCCACCACGGCAACGGAACGCAGGACATCCTCGCGGGCGTGGAGGGCGTGACCTTCGTCTCCGTCCACCAGGGCGACGCCTATCCGGGCACCGGTCTCGGCGATTTCGCCGGAAACTGCCTCAACTATCCCGTGGCCGGCGGCCTCTCGCGCAAGGATTGGACGTCGGCCCTCGAAAGGGGCCTTTCCGCGGTCGCGACGGCACGTCCGCAGTTGCTGGCGATATCCGCGGGCTTCGACGCCTACGAGCGCGATCCGCTCGCGGACGGACGGCTGGTTCGCGAGGACTTCCAGTGGCTCGGATCGAGGATCCGCTCCCTTGGGGTCCCGCACTTCAGCGTGCTCGAGGGCGGCTACAGCCTCGATCTTCCCGACCTCATCCAACTCTACCTGCTCGGACTGGAGGGACTCTGACCATGGAAATCGACCCCGAGGCCATCAACACGCGGAGGATGTACGAGTGGATGATCCACACGATCCTGCCGCGGCCCCTCGCCTGGGTGAGCACGGTTTCCCCGGAGGGTTTCACGAACCTCGCACCCTTCAGCTTCTTCCAGGGCGTCTGTGCCAAGCCTCCCACCCTGATGTTTTGTCCGGTGAACAACCGCGATGGAACGCCCAAGGACACCTTGCGGAACATCCAGGCCACGGGGGAGTTCGTCGTCAACCTCGTGCGCCACGCGGACGTGGTCCCGATGAACGAGACTTCGGAGAACCTTCCTCCCGGTGACAGCGAGTTCGAACACTTCGGGGTGACCGCAGTGCCCTCGGTCGTCGTGCGCCCCCCTCGCGTCGCCAGTTCGCCGGTGTCGTTTGAATGCCGACTCGACCGGGTGATCCACGTGAGCGAGGGACCCGCCGGCGGCAACATCGTGCTCGGGCGCATCCTCCGGATCCACGTCGCGGATTCCGTGGTCGGTCCCGACGGACATCCGGATCCCGCCCTGCTCGACCTGGTAGGGCGTCTCGGCGGGGAGGACTATGTCCGCACCCGCGACCGTTTCGGTCTTGCGCGGCCGTGACGGTTTCACCGCTCCGTGCGGCACGACCGGCGCCGGAGCAGGAACCATCCGAAGGACAGGCCGGCCGCCGCCATCGCAAAGGCGGCCGGTTCCGGAACCGCCGTGATCGCCACCTCCATGCCGGGGATGCTCGTGGTGTAGTTTCC
>CAIYXO010000232.1 GCA_903930165.1 uncultured Verrucomicrobiota bacterium
GGTTCTTGGAAACCGGCACGAGGAAGGCCTCGAGATCGTCGAGACCGCAGCAGAGCAGCAGTTCACCGATCGCGTTCCACTGTTCGGCGGAGGCGCGGGCGAGACGCATATCGGCGTCGACGCGTTGCCGGTGGAGTTCGAGGAGGTCGCGCAGTTCGCCCCGCCCCGAGGACCAGGCGCCAAGCCCGATCTCCAGTGCGGTGCGGATCCTCGGAAGGAGGATGTCCCTCTGGAGCCGCAGTTCGCGTCCGGCGGAGTTGATGGTGGTGACCAGGTGGTGGACCTCGGCGGCGACCTCGGCCTCCAGGTCCAGCTGCTCGAGGCGTGTCGCCTCGGCGGAGAACCTTTCCCGCTCCAGCTCGCGGCGGTAACGGGTCCGGTTGAACCAGGGGACGCTGACACTGAGGGTCACCATCGCCTCCCGAAGTCCGGCGTCCCCGGAATACTGCCGGGTGTCGATTCCCAGCGAAAGATCCGGCCGTCCCGTTCGGCGCGCCACCTCGATCCGGGCCGACGCCTCCTGCGTCCGTCGACGCGCCTTCCGGAGGCGCGGTTCGGCATTCATGGAGACCGCGACCAGCTCCGGGGCGTATCGGACCTCGCCCAGCGGCTCCGCAAGCTCCAACGGAGGCAGGCCTTCGGCGGCGGCACGACCCAGCAGACGCTCCAGGAGGGCGCGTGAATCCTGGCGGAAGGCCTCGCCGTTGGCGACCGCAACGACGGCGCGGGACCTCTCGTTGGCGATCCGGAGCACGGTCACCGAGTCCCCGGTGCCGGAGACGTGCCTCGACGAAGCCTCCTCCTCGAGTCGCTGGAGCCACCCGGACTCCTCCTTCGCCAAGGCCAGCAGGCGTTCGGAAAGGGCCGCGTTCGCCAACGCGGCGGAAAGATCCCGGCGCAGCTCGATCCACCGGGCCTCCTCCAAGACCTGCGCCGACCGGGCCTCTTCACGGGCGAGGGACCTGCGCGCCGTCTCCTTTCCCATCCACGGAAGATCCTGGCTCAGGCCCAGGACCAGGTCGCCGTCCTGGGTGGCCATCGGTCCGCGCGATCCCATCGCGGCTCCCCCGGCCTTGAGCGTGGGATCCGCCCAGATCCGGACGGACTCGGCCGCGGCATTCGCGGCGTCGGCGTTGCGAGCCAGGGCCCGGAGTCCGGGATGGCTGGATCGAAGCGGCTCGGCAAGGCGGACCACCATCGACGGGGACAACGGCTCCGCGTCGGCGGTGACGGCACCCGCCGACAAGGCCACGAAGGCGGCGACCACGGACGAAACTCTTGGAAGGGAGATCTTCATGAAACGAGCGGAAGGGCCCGCAAGGGGGACCCGATGATTCTGGACGAGACCGGAGACGACGACGGCCGGCCGGGAGCGGGAGCCGTGTATTGGGAAGGCGCGGGCCCCTGGAGGTCAGGGGCGACGCGAAGCGATCCGGGGGCGGGCGGTGCCACCCGGGTCGGTCAGGAAACCGGAGGGGGAGCCTGCGAACGGAACGCCGGCCCCAGGAACTCGGCCGGCAGTGAAGGCCGGTCGGACGCACGGACAGCGAACGCGGCGGCAGCAGCCTTCTTCGGCAAAGGCGAACTGCTCAGGGGGTCGGGATCGAAGGGAACCGACGAAGACGGAATCCACGCGACCCCTTCGGCTGGGCCGGTCTGGGATCCCGCCGCGAGCGCCAGGATCCTGCAGGAGCCCTCGGGATCGCCGCCATGACCGGGACCCGGATCCCGGGAATCCCCGGACTCGCGGCAACAGTCATGACCCACCCGAACCGCCCCGTCGTCCGCAGTGTCTGGGCCCGCGGAATTGCGGCAATGGTGGGCGCACAGCGAACCGGAAAGCACCCACAGCAAGGCGAGCATCCCCGCGAGGAAGCGGAGACCGGCCTTGAAGGAGAAGGATGGAACCGGAAGCGGCAACGGGAAGATCTATCGACGGGATGCCTTCGGCGGTCAAGCGGCGGGACGGCCCGGCCCGGAAGCCACCACCGTCTCGGTCCGCTGGAAACGGACCTCCCGGAAGAAGTCCTCGCCGGGATGCCTCCGGTTCCACCCGCTGTTGGAGCGGCGGAAACGCAGGGCCGCCGGCGTCCGGCGCAGGATCTCGACCAGGGCCTGGAAGTCGCGGCGCAACACCGACCAGCGCCCCGACTTGAGGTTGTTGAGGAAGACCACGGGCCAGACGAGGGCCGCCAGCGGCATCGCGCGGAGCGAGAAGTACTTCAGGGCGATGACGGAAAGGTTGGACCTCTGCGAGATGTACCGGCGTTCGCTGACGGACACGTTCAGCCGCGAAAGCGAGTGGTTGTTCGAGGCGTTGATCGCGTGGTGGATCCGGGCCTTCGGCACCGAGACCGTCATCCATCCGCGCTGCCAGGCCCGGATGAAGAGGTCGATGTCCTCGTGGTCGAGGAAGAAGCCGGTGTCCCAGCCGCCGAGCTCCTCGTAGACCCTGCGGTGGATCATGAAGGCGCCAGCGCAGGGAAACGGGACCTCGGACCCGGCAGGCAGGGGAACCTCGAAATCCGCGGACCTGCGCGGATACGGCGAATTGATCGCCCATGGCACCTTCTGGAACCGCGTGGCTCCATGGAGGAAGGCGTCGTGGTCGTAGCCGAAATGCCAACCGTCCGACGCGGCGATGCGGCTGGGCAGGTCGATGGCCTCGGCCAGCCGCGCCAGGCATCCCGGCTCGAACCACATGTCCTCGTTGCTGAAGAAGAGGAGATCCGAACGGGCCGACGCGACCCCGCTGTGGTAGCCGGCCACGAGACCCGTCTCGGGCGGCTCGGAAATCACCCGGATCTCCGGATGCCGGGCCAGGATCTCGGCCGAGCCGTCGGTGCTCTGCCGGTCAACCACCACGATCTCGAGATCGACCCCTTCCTGCGCCCGGAGGGAGGCGATCAGCCTCGGCAGGAAACGGGCCCCGTTGAAGTTCGAGATGATGGCCGTGACCTGCATCGTTCAGCGCCAGGAGGCCGGAAGCCTGTCGTGGATCTCGATCCCCTTGAAGACGGTCGGCACCGCGGGGCCGCGGGAACGGACCCAATCCGCCATGCGACGAAGCCCCACCTCCAGGGGAACCTCGTCACGGGGACGGAAGTCGGCGCGGAACCTCGAGTGCTCCGCATGCGCATGGACCACCTCGTTGCGGGCCTCGAGATGCTCCAGCACCGGAGACCGGCCGAACGCGGCGGCGATGTGGTGCGCTAGGTCCCTCACGGTCGTCACCGTGTCCGAACCGATGTTGTAGGTTCCGTTGACGCTGGCGGGGATTCGCGGAGAGGCGGCGATGTACGGCGCGACGTCGTCGACATGGCTGAAGGCCCGGCTCTGGAGGCCGTCGCCGAACACGGGCATGGACTGGCCCTGGAGCAGCCGGTTCATGAAGATCCCGACCACGTTCCGGTAGCGGTCGGCGATGTTCTGCGCCTCGCCGTAGACGTTGTGCGGCCGGAAGATGGTGTAGGGCAGTCCGAACATCGCCTCGGCCGCCTTGAGATCCAGTTCGACGGCGTACTTCGAGATGCCGTAGGGATCCTCCGGGTGGGGGACCGTGGACTCGCCCAAGGGAACCTGGCCGGTCCCGTACACCGCGATGGAGCTGGTGAACACGAAGCGCCGGACCCGGCCGCGCACCGAGGCGTTGATGAGGTTCACCGAGGCGACGAGGTTCGTCTGGTAGTTGAACCGCCGCACGAAATGGGACAGTCCCTCCGCGGCATAGGCCGCCAGGTGGTACACGTAGTCGAAGTCCCCGTGGCGGGCCCAGAGGGAATCGACGAATCCGGGATCGGTCAGGTCCCCGACCTCGAGGGGCACGCCCCCGGGAACGTTCGCGGCGTCGCCACCGCTGAGGTTGTCGGCCCCGACCACGATCATCCCCAGGTCGCGGCAGTGGCGCGCGACATGCGATCCGATGAAGCCGGCGGCTCCGGTGACCAACGCGCGTTCCTGATGCATCCGGCGGAAGGGTCCGTGCGACGGCGACATCAGGGCAATCGGATTCGTAGCGGGTCCTGCCGGGAAACCTTCTCAAGGCGCCTCGATCGGGTGCCGATAAAAGGGGAAGCGGGCCCTGAAACCTTTACAGGCCCTGCCGGCCAGCGGCCGACACAACCGGAACATTTCACAACCA
>CAIYXO010000233.1 GCA_903930165.1 uncultured Verrucomicrobiota bacterium
GGATAGCAACGCGGTCTCCAGGATCACCTTCACCGGCACCCCCTGGGCCGCTTCCACCACGTCCCGGATCTCACGAAGGACATAGCGGTCATCGCCGTCGCGGAGCCGTCCGATGTTGAGGACGAGGTCGATTTCCTGGGCCCCCAGATCGATCACTCCTTCGGTCTCGAAACGCTTGGCGTCGGAATCCATCGCTCCCAGGGGAAAACCGACCACGGCGGCGACCTTGACCTCCGAGTCCTCCAGCAACGCGGCCGCCTGGGCGACGCGGGAGCCATTGACGCAGACGCTCCAAAAGCCGTGCTCCCGGGCTTCGCCACAAAGCTTGGCGATGTCCGAGGCCAAGGCGTCCGGCTTCAGGAGGGTGTGGTCGATGTGACGGGCAAGATCTCGTGCGCTCAACTGCATGGCTTCAGAATCCGCAGTGGAAGCCATCGGTTCAAGCGGACGGTTCACGATCCATGGGGAAGACCAGATCCGTTCCGCGACGAAACCCCTCCAGCGGGTTGGGATAAACCAACGAAAAAGGCCGGTCCCGACAATCGGGACCGGCCTTGAAGGGGAACCGGATCCAAACGGATCCGATCTCCGGTGCTCAGAACTTCTTGCTGAGCTCCATGTAGTAGAAGCGGCCGCGGAGGTCGGCGTACTGGCGGTCGACGTTGCTCTCGAAGGCCGAGAAGAACGCGGGCGGACGCTCGTCGAACAGGTTGTTGATGCCGAAGGAGAAGTCGGCCTCGATCTTCGGGATCGTGTAGCGCGTGCGCAGGTCGAACGTGTGGTAGTCGCGACCTTCGCGGATGTCCGGCGGAGTGCCGTCGATGGTCTCGAAGTTCTGACCGCTCTGGTCTTCGCGGTAGCCCGAAGTGTAATTCCAGGCAAGACCGGCGAAGTAACGCTCATACTCCCAGGAGACCGACATCGTGGAGCGATACTCCGGGAAGCCGAGGTCCGCCAAGGCGGCACCGGAGGCCCAGAACGCTCCGAGGTAGTCGACCGGGGTCGAACCCGGGAAGTTCTCCATGGTGAACGACAGCACCTTGGTGGCGTTGCCGGACACGGTGAACTTGCCGACCGAGGTCTCGATTTCCTGGGTCAGCGACAGGTCCAAGCCGTCGGTGACACGGGAACCGGTGTTGATCGGTCCGATGTTGCGGATCTGGTCGATGTCACCCGTGGTCGGGTCGACAGAGACCTGGGCGGCGAGAGGATTCGCCGCGCTGGCGACCGCGGCCGCGCCGAACGGGTTCGCCGGATTGGTGTCGCCGCCGTTCAAGGCCCACTGGTTCACGATGAACTGCTCGCTGGCGAACGGAATGCCCTTCTGTTCGATGCGGTAGTAGTCGAGGCCCAGGGTGAATCCCTTGAGGAAGTTCGGGGACCACTTGCCGCCGATCAGCCAGTTGTCGGCCTCTTCGGGCTTCAGGTTGGGGTTGTTGACCGACAGCACGCCGTTCTCGGGCTGGGTGCGGATACCGGTGAGCGGGTTGAAGACTTCCGGGAAGTCCTGGCCGCCGGCGGGCTCATAGATGGCCGCCAGCGACGGGGCGATGAA
>CAIYXO010000234.1 GCA_903930165.1 uncultured Verrucomicrobiota bacterium
AGGTCTTCCGCCGCCGCCGCGCCCGCAAGGCGGCTGCGAACGGAGCGTAGCGCAGGGAGCAGGGAGCTCCGAGCTCGGTCCTCTTCAGCGCTTCCCCCCTTCAACGCTTCAACGCTTCGACCATTCAACCCCACCAGAATCCACCTCTTGACTGTCCTAGTGTCCTATGACACTTTGAATCCGTTCCCATGATCCTGCATGTCCATTTCACCTCCGGTGTGCCGGTCTACCTGCAGATCGTGCAGCAGGTGAAGGCCGCCGCCGCGGCCGGCGCCCTGCGGCCCGGCGACGCCCTGCCGTCGGTCCGGGCCCTGGCCGAGGACCTGCGCATCAACCGCAACACCGCCGCCCGGGCCTACGAGGAATTGGAGGCCGAGGGTGTCATCGAAACCCGGCGCGGCGCCGGATGCTTCCTCCGTGGCACCGGCCAGAGCCCGCTCCGGAAGGCCGTCCGCACCGAACGCCTCGCCGCCGAGATCGACGCCCTCCTCGTCCAGGCCCACCACCTCCAGATCTCCGACGACGACCTCCGTTCCCTTCTCGAGGAGCGGCTCGTCGCGTTCCGCGAACGCCAATCGGCACCGGCATCCCCGGTTCCCGTTCCCGCCCGCTCCACGCCGGCCTGATCCGCCCGCTCCAACGAACCCTTCCCCTCCCATTCCCGACATCCCACCCGCCTCCACATGAGCACACCCGTCATCGAGATCCGCGACCTGGTCCATCGCTACGGCCGCACCGAAGCCCTCCACGGACTCTCCCTCACCGTCGAGGCCGGAAGCTGCTACGGCTTCTTCGGGCGCAACGGCGCCGGCAAGACGACGACCATCAAGTGCCTGTTGAACCTCCTCCGGCCCGACGCCGGCACGGTCCGGGTCTTCGGCCTCGACCCGGCGAAGGACGAGGAGGAGATCAAGTCGCGCATCGCCTACGTGCCCGACTTCGTCTCGTTCTATCCGTGGATGTCCGTGGCCGAGTCGCTCGAGTACCAGGCCGGGTTCCGTCGCCGCTGGAACGCCGACATCCAAGCGCAGCTGCTCTCCCGCTTCCGCCTCGATCCCGACGCCCCGACCTCCGGCTTGAGCAAAGGCCAACGCACCCAACTCGCGCTGGTCGGTGCCATCGCCGCGGAACCCGACATGCTGGTGCTCGACGAACCCACCTCCGGACTCGATCCGCTGGTCCGGCGCGAGTTCATCCAGACGGTCATCGGCGCCTACCAGGACGCCGATCCGGGCAGGCGGACGGTCTTCGTCTCCACGCATCTCATCACCGAGTTCGAGGGGCTCATCGACCGCTTCACCATCGTGGACCAGGGCCGCAACGTGCTCACCGCCGACGCCGACACCGCCCGTTCCGACTACCGTCGTCTGCTCGCCGAGTTCGAGACCGACGTGCCCGAAGCCGAATGGATGCGAAAGGCGCCGCGGCTCAAGCGACGGGGCCGGATCCTGGAGCTGGTCGTCGGACCGGAGGCGGATCCCGCCGCCGAGGAACTGCACCGGATGCGTCCCACGCGGATCCGCGAGGAGGCGCTGTCGCTGGAGGAGATCTTCCTGAACACCGTCCGCTGAGGTGACACATGACGATGACCTTCCAGTTCCGTTTGCCCCGGTTCCATCCGGCCTGGCTTCTTCCTCCGCTGGTGCCCTTCGGCCAGTGGTTCCTCGACGGCCCCGACATCTCGGCCTCGCTGATGTTCCGGTTGGTCCTCACCCTGGCGATCTCCGCATTCGCCCTGTTCCTTGCCCGTGAGCATCGGGGGGCCAGGGAGAACCGCTGGAGCAAGGAAATGCGGCTGCTGATGCCGCCCGCGGTCGGCACGCTGGTGATCCCGGCGGCGATGCACAACGACCTGTCGGACCTCGCGGTGATGCTTCACTGCGTCGGGTGCTTGTGGATGGGAGCGACGGTCTTCGGGGCGGAGTTCGAACACCGGACCCTGGGTCCCCTGCTCACCCAGCCGATCTCCCGGAAGCGGATCTTCTGGGAGAAACTCGGAATCCTCTCGGTGCTGAGCCTCGTGGTCTACGGGAACACCATGGCCTCCCTGGAACGGGTCCAAGGTTCCGTGGATTGGGTCATCCTCGCCGTCGCCCCGGCCTTGGCCGTGAGCACGGGGCCTCTCTTCAGTCTGCTCGGCCGGAGCACCCTTGCCGGCATGGTCTTCACCGCCACCGCCCCG
>CAIYXO010000235.1 GCA_903930165.1 uncultured Verrucomicrobiota bacterium
AGGCCTGGAAGAGGAAGAGGGTCACCCCGGTGCCAATCGTCGCCGCAAGGAGGAGACGTCCCCAGAAGGCCGCCGACCTCGGCAGCTCCGCCCGTTGGACCAGCGCTGCGATTCCGAAGAAGACCGCCCCGACCAGGCACTCCCCGACCACCAGTTGCGGCGCGGTGAACCCCGCCCGATAGGCGAACTTCAGGGCCGGCCCATGAATTCCCCAAAGGGCGCCGGCAAACGCCATCATCAGGCAGCTCAGAAGGTCGGGTCGGGTCATCGGCCGCGTCGATCGTGGACCGCTCCTTGAAAAAAGGCGCGCCAATGAATCGGAAAGGGACGGGTTGCGGCGAACGGATTCCATCAAGTCGGCGGCCATTTCCGCCGATGTTTCCCGGGTGGCACGCAGTTCCTGGGGATGGAAGAGTAGCAGGGAGCCCCGGTGATCCCAGGCTGTCCAGAAAAGATGCCCTCATCCAACGACACGCCAAGCATCCCGGCCTCCGGAGAGGTCGAGCAGGCCCTGCTCCAAAGTGAGGAACGGTTCCGTCTGCTGTTCCATCACATCCCGATCCCGGTGTGGGTGGAGGACATGAGCGGCGTCCGCTCGGCGCTCGACGCGATGAGGGCCGCCGGGATCACCGACATCCGCGCCCACCTGACCGCCCACCCGGAAAAGGTCCGCGAGATGACCGCCTCCATCCGCGTGCTCGACATCAACGACGCCGTGCTGAAGGTCCACCTCGCCGAGTCGAAGGAGCAGCTGCTCAACAATCTCGGGCTGGTCTTCACCGATTCGACCTACCGGAACCTCGTCGACGAGTTCGTGAACTTCGCCGAGGGACGCTACGAGTTCGACATCGAGGAGGACGTCCGGAAGCTGGACGGCGAACCGATGCGGGTGATCAGCCGGATCAGTGTCGCCCGGGGCCACGAGGAGAAGCTGGACCTCGTCCTCATCTTCGTCGTCGACATCACCGGGCGGACGCGGGCGGAGGAACATGCCCGCCGGGTGAGCCGGCTGTACCGGGTGCTCGGCGAGATCAACCAACTCATCGTCCGCGAGCACGATCCGGTGAAGCTGTTCCAGAACGCCTGCCGGATCGCGGTCGAAAGCGGCGGACTGAGGATGGCCTGGGTGGGAACGATCGAAGCCGAATCCCAGACGGTCGCCCCTTTGGCGTCCGCGGGTGTGGTGGACGGATACCTCGACCGGATCGTCGTCGACATGCGGGATCCGGAGTTGAGGGCCTGTCCCACGGGCCGTGCGTTGCATTCCGGGGAACACGTCCTCTCCAACGACATCGGCTCGGACCCGCTCTTCGCGCCGTGGCGCGATGCGGCGTTGGCTCGCGGTTACCGTTCGGCCGGCGTCTTCCCCTTCCACATGGCGGGTCGCGCCGTCGGCACGATCAACCTCTACTCCGAGTCGCCGGGCTTCTTCGACGCCGAGGAGGTGGCCCTGCTCGACAAGCTGGCCATGGACATCGGGTTCGCCCTGGACATCCAACGAAGGCAGACGGAGCAGCGGCAGACCGAAGCCGCGCTGCGCGACAGCGAGGAACGGTTCCGGGAACTTGCCGAGAACATCGAGGAGGTCTTCTGGATGACCGATCCGGGGAAGAACCGGATGCTCTACCTCAGTCCCGGCTACGAACGCATCTGGGGACGGACCGTCTCCGCGGCAATCGCCTCGCCCTGGACCTGGCTCGACGCGGTGCACCCCGACGACCGGGAACGGGTCCGCGATGCGGTCCTGCGGGACCAACCCCGGGGAACCTATGACCTGACATACCGGATCCTGCGTCCGGACGGACGGGAACGCTGGATCCGCGATCGCGCGTTTCCGATCGTCGATGGCGACGGCGTGGTGCAACGCATCGTCGGCACGGCGATGGACGTCACCGAGCAGCGCCGCCTCGAGGAGCAGTTCCGCCAGTCGCAGAAGATGGAGGCGGTGGGACAGCTCGCCGGCGGCGTGGCGCACGACTTCAACAACATCCTCGCGGCGATCATGATGCAGGTGCAGCTCGCCTCGATGAGCGAAGGGCTGCCGGAGGAGGTCCGCCAGCTGCATGACGACATCCGCGGCTCGGCCGAGCGCGCCGCGAACCTCACGCGACAGCTGCTCGCCTTCAGCCGGCGCCAGGTCCTGCAGCCGAAGGACCTCGATCTCAACGAGGTGGTCACCAGCATCACCAAGCTGCTCCAGCGCACCGTCGGCGAGGACATCCAGCTCCAGCTGCACCTCTTCTCGGCGTCGCTCCACGTCCATGCGGACGCCGGCATGCTGGACCAGGTCCTGTTGAACCTCTTCGTGAACGCCCGGGATGCCATGCCCGACGGCGGCCGGATCGTGGTCGAGACCTGCCCGGTCGTGCTGAGTGAGACCGCGGACCGGATGGACCTGCCTGCGGGCCGCTATGTGCGTTTGCGGGTGACGGACACCGGTTGCGGCATCGCCCCGGAGATCCTGCCCCATCTCTTCGAGCCGTTCTTCACCACGAAGCAGCCCGGAAAGGGAACAGGGCTGGGACTGGCCACCGTCTTCGGGATCGTGAAGCAGCACAAGGGCGGCGTCTCCGTCGACAGCACACCCGGCAAGGGAACGACCTTCGACGTGCTCCTGCCGGAGAGCCAGGCGAACGCCGAGCCTCAAGGAGAGGTCCACTTGGCACCCCGTGGCGGCTCCGAGACCATCCTCGTGGTCGAGGACGAGCCGATCATCCGGATGTTGATCCGTGCGATCCTCGAAAGGTCCGGATACCGCGTGCTCGAGGCGGCCTCCGGTGTCGAGGCCTTGAAGGTCTGGGAACGGCACCGCGACGTCGTCCAACTTCTCTTCACGGACATCGTCATGCCCGACGGGATCAACGGCCGCGCCCTGGCGGCGAGGCTTCGCGGCGAGAAGCCGGGGCTGCCGGTGGTCTTCACGAGCGGCTACAGCGCGGAGATCGCCGGACGTGACCTCGCCCTGGAGAAGGGTCAGACCTTCCTCCAGAAACCCGCCTCGCCGGCGAACCTGCTGGAGGCCGTGCGCAGGACCATCGACGACAACGCCCACAAGCCGTAGCGACTCCGTCGGAGCGAGGACCGCCCCCTGCGGAACGATGCAGAGGGACCGCCACGCAAAGCCGCAAAGCCGCTGGGGAACCCAGTCAAACCAACCGGATTCCCAAGGCGGACCCGTAAACCGGACGGTGATCGCATACTCGGTCCCGGATCCGGCGCTCCGCTTCGTGTCTTGGCGAATCCGCGTGGGGTCGGTCCTCGCTCCTTCCGCACCGTTCCGGGTCAGAGAAGGCGCCTGCAGGACACGGCCCCGCAGCGGCATTGCATCCCGCCGGCGTGCGGTGTGGCGCCGTAGTCCACGGTCAGTTCCTCGCCCACGGCGATCGGGCGCAAAGAATAGACCTCCACACGGAAGCCGGACACGCGCAGGTAGCAGTTGGCCTCGCAGCTGTGGTTGAGGTGGCTGAAGGCGTTCCCCTCGCGGCAGTCGAGGGCGTCGCGGGAATTCAGGGCGACGTAGTAGATCACCGGCTCAGTCCGGATGGCCCGGCGCAGGCCCAGACGCGGAACCACGCGGCCGGCCAACTCACCCAGCTTGCGGCGACCCGGCATCGCCAACCTGGCGAACACGCCCCGGCCATGAACACGGCTCCGCCCCACCCGGACCGAGCCAGGAAGGCGGATCCCTCCCGCGACGATGGACACCTTTCCCATGCCACGGAGCCTACCTCCGTCCCACGCCGGGGAAACCGCTTTGTCGGCCCCGAAACCGTTCGCGCGATCCCAGCCGGGTTGCGGAGCCCACACCTCACGTGTCTTCTTCCCGACGCTTGAACCCGACCAACGACCTCCCGACCACCGGTCCGCTCGGCCGCCTCCTTCGATTCCCGGGCTTCCTGCTCCTGGCATGGATGCTGGTCGGATCCGCGGACGCGTCGGCCAAGCCGGTGCAGGTCTTCATCCTCGCCGGCCAATCCAACATGGAGGGCCAGTCGGTCGCCGACCTCGACGGACCGGATTACAACGGCGGCCGCGGAACCCTGGTGGAACGGATGAAGGACCCGGTGGTCGGCCCAGGCCTCCGGCACCTGCGCCGCGCCGACGGGAAGTGGACTGTTCGCGACGACGTGTGGGTGCGCTACCAACGCGTCGACCAACCCCTGCTCGCCGGACCGCTCACCGTGGGATTCTCGGTCTATGGTGGAGGCCACCACTTCGGGCCCGAGCTGGCGTTCGGACACGTGCTCGGCGACGCCCTGGAGGATCCCGTCCTCCTGATCAAGACCGCGTGGGGCGGCAAGAGCCTGCACCGCGACTTCCGCCCGCCCTCGGCGGGCGGGACCGTGGGACCGGAGTACCTCCGCATGATCGGCGAGGTGAAGCTCGCCCTGGAGAAGCTCGGCGAGGAGTTCCCCGCGCTCGCGGGAAAGGGGCACCGCCTCGCGGGCTTCGTCTGGTACCAGGGATGGAACGACGGCGTGGATCCCCGCAACGCCGTGCCGGAGTACGGGACCAACCTCGTGCGGCTCATCCGTGACCTCCGACGCGACCTCGGCGCACCGGCCCTGCCGGTGGTGGTCGGCGAATTGACCGGCCCATGGGTGGACGCACCGCCGGAGTGGACGGCTCTGAGACAGGCCCAGGCCGATGCGGCCTCCCTGCCGGAGTTCGCCGGCACGGTCCGCTTCGTCGGCACCCGTCAATTCGTGCGGGCACCAGAGGTTTCGCCGAACCCCGGCCACGGCCACCATGAGTTCGGCAACGCCGAGACCGGCTACCGGGTTGGCGAGGCCCTCGGAAACGGAATGCTGGAGCTGCTGAGACCCGCCGGCACCGCCCCTGTCGCTTCCGTGGACCTTCCGCTGGATCCCGATCGCGGGATCCGTTTCAACCCGGTGGTCCGCGACATCGAGGGCTGGAGCGTCCACCTCGATCCCGCGCTGTTGGCAGGCGCCCGTCAGGCCGAAGGCACTCTGGCCATCACGATGCTGGCGAACCACCTCCAGCGCATCCGCATCCTGGTGCCTGCGGAGCCCCTCGCCCGGCTGCGCACCATCGGGATCTGGATGGAACTCGACCATCCGCGGCTCCATTCGATGCAGTACCATCCCAGCCGCGACTGGCTGGTCGCGAACCGTCACGATCCGCGTCTCACGAGGAAGGTGCACGTCACCCAGGCCGGCGAACTCCTCTCGCGGGAACAGATGCTCAAGCACCCGGCGGTGCTGCTGCACGAGCTGGCTCACGGCTACCACGACCAGGTGCTCTCGTTCGACAACCCGGAGATCGCCGCCGCCCATGCCGCCGCCGCGAAGTCCGGAGGCTACGACCGCGTGCTCGCACACACCGGCGCCGAGGTCCGCCACTACGGCCTGAACAACCCCATGGAATACTTCGCGGAAGGCACCGAGGCCTACCTCTACCGGAACGACTTCTTCCCGTTCGTCGCCGCCGAACTCAAGCGCCACGACCCGACGCTGTTCGGCGTCCTCGAACGGATCTGGGGTTCCTTGCGCTGAGGACGACCCAGGCAGAGACACGGATTTCACGGATTCTGGCGGAGGTGGGGGCGGAAGCTGGGATGACGTGCGTGACCGTGGCGCCGCACCCCGGATTCGGATCCAAGAGAGTCGGAGGAAATCCGTGCAATCCGTGTCGAATGACACAGCCGAGTCCCTGCGGAAGGGCGATGTTGCGCAAGACCCACGTTCACGTCTTGGCGGCAGGCGACGGGACGTCGCATCCTCGCGGATCCACATGCGCACAAGGCCATCCCGAATCCTGCCTCTGTTCCTGTCGGCCGCCCTGCTCCACGGCCTCGCCGCCGAGGAGCTGAAGACCGGGAACAACGCCGCCGCACAGGCGAAGACACCGGCCGAGCAGCAGGCCTCCTTCCGCCTGCCTCCGGGCTTCTCGATCGAACTCGTCGCCAGCGAGGAAACCGGGCTGCCGAAACCGGTCACCGTGGCCTTCGACGACTCCGGCCGCCTCTGGTCGGTCACGGCGACGGAGTATCCCCGCGACCAGGATCCGGGCGTCTGGACACGACCGGGCGCCGACCGTGTCGTGGTGGTCGACCACCCCGAACGACCCGGGCCGCAGGTCGCGCGGACCTTCGCCGACGGCATGGTCCTTCCCCTCGGCGTGCTCCCGTACGGCCGCGGGGCCGTCGTCGCGCAGGGACCCGAGATGCTGCTGCTCGAGGACACCGACGGGGACGGCCGGGCGGATTCGAGGAAGGTCCTGCTGAAGGGATTCGGCATCCAGGACACCCACACCCTGCCCCACCAACTCGAGCACCTGCCAGGCGGTTGGATCGTCTTCTCCCAAGGCGTCCTGAACACCGGCAACGCGGTCACCACCACGGGCAAGTCGGTGAACTTCGACCGGACGGTCGTGGCCCGATTCCGTCCCGACGGCTCGGACCTGGAGATCCTCGGCGCGGGCCTGAACAACATATGGTCCTGGGTTCAGGACAGGACCGGGCGGGTGTTCTTCCACGAGGCGAACGACTTCGGCTATTCGCTGGTTCCCTTCGAGCAGGACACCACCTATCCCAGCTTCATCCGGCGCCTCGTCCATCCGGCGTCGCCCTACCATCCGCCCACCGCGCCGAACCTGAGTCTCGGCGGGACCGGCTTCTCCGGGTTGGCGCTTTCCGATGACCGGTCGGGCTCCTTCCCCGACCCGTGGCACGGGGTCTTCTTCGTGGCCAACCCGATCACCCGGCGCATCAACACCGTCTCCGCCACGCTCGGCGCCGACGGCGTCCACCGCTTCGAACAGAAGCCCGACCTGGTGTCCACGGACGACGACTTCTTCCGTCCGGTCGCACTCCGGTTCGGACCGGACGGATGCCTCTACATCGTCGACTGGTACAACCGCATCATCTCGCACAACGAGATCGACCGGAACCACCCGGCCCGCGACAAGACCCGCGGGCGCGTCTGGCGCGTGCGTCACCAGAGTCAGGTGCGCCGCGGGATTCCCGACGTCGCCGCGGCCCCGACCCCGCGTCTCCTGAGGCATCTCCGATCGCCCTCCACCTGGGAGATGCGGGCCGCCTGGCACCAGATCGTGCAGAGGCGCGCCGTGGACCTCGCCCCGGGACTCGTCGATGTCATCCGTTCCC
>CAIYXO010000236.1 GCA_903930165.1 uncultured Verrucomicrobiota bacterium
ACCGTTCAGCGGCCACGTGGGTGTAGATCTCCTTCGTCGAGACGCTGGCGTGTCCCAGGAGTTCCTGGATGACCCGGAGGTCCGCGCCGTTGGCCAACAGGTGCGTCGCGAAGCTGTGTCGGAGCATGTGCGGCGTGACCGGCCTCTCGATGCCCGCAAAGCGCACGGCGTCCTTGATCCGCTTCCACAGCGTGACGTGGGCGAACGGCGTGCCTCGGGAGGTGAGGAAGAGCACCGAAGGCGAACGCGCGCTGACCAACTGGGGCCGCAGGGCGATGTAGCGGCGCAGCGATTCCAGGGCGCGACGCCCGACGGGGACCACACGCTCCTTGTCCCCCTATCCGACCACCGTGAGGAACCCGGCATCGAGGTGCAGGTGCTCCAGACGGAGCGACCTCAGTTCGGCCAGGCGGAGCCCGCAGGCGTAGGCGGTCTCGAGGATGGCGTGGGTGCAGGCGCTGGTCGGCGTCACCACGGACGGCGTCGACAACAACCGGTCCACCTCGTCCAACGGCAAGGCCTTGGGAACCTGCTTCCAGCGCCGCGGCAGGCTGAGGTTCTCCGCCGGGTCGACGGCGACGAACTCCTCGTCCGCCAGGAACCGGAAGAACGAGCGGATCGCGGCGACCTGCAGGTAGAGGCTCGAGGGACTCAGCCGGGCCTCGGTCTTGAGGCCGGGCTCCTCCGAAGGCCGCGTGCGCTCGTGCTCCAGGAAAGCCGTCAGGCGGGCCGTGTCGACCTGTGGCCAGGCCGTCACGGAAGCCGTCGCCAACCACCGGCAGAGCCGCATGAGCAGCATCGAGTAGGTACGCTGGGTCTGGATCGACAGCCCACGCTCATGGCGCAGGTGCACCAGATACTCCTCGACCATCGGTTCAAGCACGACGCCATCGTCGGGCAAGCGGCCCGCCGCGTCCATCCGCGAGGACCGGCCCCTGCGCACCGGGGCTTTCCTCGGAAGACCATCGGCGCCAAGGTCGGTCCATGCCTCCGCTCCGGCCCCGTTTCCGCCTCGGTCTCCTGGCCTTCCTGATCCTCCTGGCCTCGCGGCTCTCCGCCGAGACGGTCCTTCGGATCGGCCTGATCGGCCTCGACACCTCGCACGCGACGGCCTTCACCGAGATCCTCAACAACACCAACGCCAAGGACCACGTCACCGGTGCCCGGGTCGTGGCGGCGTTCGTGGGCGGCAGCCCGGACATCGAGTCCAGCATCAGCCGCGTGGCCGGCTACACGGCCACCCTCCGGGACCAGCACGGCGTCAGGATCGTGGACTCGATCCCCGAGCTGTGCCGGAAGGTGGACGCGGTGATGCTCCTGAGCGTGGACGGACGCCCCCATATCGAGCAGGCGCGTCCGGTCATCGCCGCCAAGCTGCCGTTGTACATCGACAAGCCGATGGCCGGTTCCCTGCGGGACGTCCTGGAGATCTTCCGTCTCGCCGAGGCGGCCAAGGTTCCCGTCTTCAGCTCCAGTTCCCTCCGCTTCGGCAAGTCCACCCTCGCCGTCCGCTCCGGATCCATCGGCACCGTGACCAACGCCTGGTGCGGCAGCCCCGCCTCCCTCGAGAAGACCCACCCCGACCTCTTCTGGTACGGAATCCATGGATGCGAGTCCCTGTTCACCGTCATGGGAACCGGATGCGAGTCCGTCCGCCGCGGGAAGACCGAGGAGGGAACGATCCGCACCGTGGGCACCTGGCGGGGTGGCAGGACCGGCAGCTTCCACGAGGTCAAGGGGTACTCCGGCAAGGCGTCCGGGACGCTGGGAACCGCCGATGTCGGCGCCTACGAGGGTTATGCCCCGCTGGTGGCGGAGGCGGTGCGCTTCTTCCGGACGGGAGTCGCCCCGGTGGCACCGGCCGAGACCATCGAGCTCTTCGCCTTCATGGAGGCCGACCACGAAAGCGCCCGTCGCGACGGCGCCGAGGTTCGGCTCGCCGACATTCTCGACCGGGCACGGCGCCCCGCACCCTGATGTTCCCGTCACCGTCCGACCCGCCGGCTTCCCCTTGCCCGACATCCGTCCACGCGCTTTGCTCTCGGGTGTCCCGCTCGTCCGGCGCAACCATTCGGCTGTGCCGGTGTTGGAAACCGGGAGTCCATCCAGTTTGTTGAGACCGCCATGAAGATCCGCACCCAATCCCGAAGCGCCCTCCTTCGCGCCGCGTTCACCCTCGTCGAAGTGATGATCGCGGTCATGATCGTGGGGCTTCTGACCATGATCGCCGTCCCGAACGTGAAGAAGTTCATGGAGACGGGTAAGTACAACGCGATCCTCGCCAACCTGAAGGCGATCGAGTTGGCCAAGACCACCTGGCAGAACGACAACCGCAAGCCCGACACCGCCGAGCCGACCCAGGACGAGCTGGCCCCGTACTTCCAGGGCAGCAAGTTCCCGAACTCGGTCATGGGCGAGACCTACAACATCGGCAACTGCACGGACACGGCCCGGCCGACCGCGACCACGCCTTCGAAGATCCGGAACATCGAGGCCGGTGGCCTGATCACCCTCGCCGACCAGTAGTGGTGAGAGGTTCCGACCACTCCGAGAACGGCCCGGACCCGCGTCCGGGCCGTTCCCGTTTCCCAGGGCCACCCGGCCGTGGCCGACGGCTCTTCGCCGCCCTCCGGACACTCCTCCTCTTCCTCTGCGCCTCCTTCGCGGTTCCCCTGCCCTTGGCGGCGGTCGAGAAGGGACCCGTTGTCGGCGCCGACGGCACGCTGCTCCGTGACGGCAAGCCCTACCGCGGCATCGGAGTCAACGGCTACGACCTGTTCGTCCGGACGCTGGCCGATCCCGGGGCCACCAACCGGCTCGACGCGTTCTTCGGGCCGTTGGCCCGGCTGGGGATCCCCTTCGTTCGCTTCTCCGCCTGCGGCTACTGGCCGAAGGATTGGACGTTGTTCCAAACGAATCCCGAAGCGCACGCAGCCCGGTTCGCCGCCGTGATTGCGGCCGCCCGCAGACATGGCGTGGGTCTGATCCCCAGCCTGTTCTGGCATCACCCCACGCTGCCGGACCTCGTGGGAGAGCCCGTCTCCGCCTGGGGGGATCCGGAGTCCCGCACCCATCGCGAGATGCGCGCCTACATCACGGCGATGTTGGCCCCACACCGCAACGACCCGACGATCTGGGCCTGGGAACTCGGCAACGAGTTCAACCTCGCGGCGGACCTGCCGAACGCATCGGAGCATCGCCCACCGGTGGTGCCCGACCTCGGGACGCCCACGAAGCGGACCGCCCTCGACGAACTCACCCACGCCCAGGTGCGGACCGCGCTGAAGGCCTTCGCACACGAGATCCGACGGCTCGAACCGGCCGGGAAACCGATACTCTCCGGGCATGCCTTTCCCCGCGTCTCCGCCTGGCACCAGGAACGGGAACACTCCTGGACCTGCGACACGCCGGAGCAGTTCGCCGAGGTCTTCCGTGCGGACCATCCGGACCCGGTCTCGATGCTGAGCGGACGTCTCTACGAGGAATCCGACCTCGACCGGCTGCCGATGGCCATGGAGCGGTCGAGGCGGGAACGGAAGCCGCTGTTCATCGGCGAATTCGGCGTTCCCGGCCCCTTGGACGCCGGGAAGAAGGCGCGCGTCCTCCGCATGCTCGACCGCATGGAGGAACTGGCCGTGCCGCTCGCGGCGGTGTGGGTTTACGACTATCCGGGCCAGTCCGAGGACTGGAGCATCACGCCCTCGAACCACCGGTCCGAGTTGCTCGAACTCGTGGCCGAACGCAACCGGCGCCGGGCGAACCCTTGATCCGGCGGATCGACTGAACCGAAGC
>CAIYXO010000237.1 GCA_903930165.1 uncultured Verrucomicrobiota bacterium
GTGGACTTTTCGCCGGCATGACCTGGCGCACCTCGCCGCGTCCCTTCGCGCTCGGCGAGGCGCTCGCCAAGGAACTGGAGGGGCTCGGCCGCGTCCTCCACCAGTTCAACCGGGCCGTGAACCAGCTCTATCGGCGGTCCTGCGAAGGACGGGCCCCGGCCTGGGTCGCCGAACTGCTCGACCAAGGCAAACCGGCCTCCCTCGTCGCGGTGCAGCGGGAAGCCGCGCTCCGCAACGAACTGCCCCGGGTCATCCGGCCCGATGTGCTGCTGACCGAAGACGGCTTCATCCTGTCCGAACTGGATTCCGTGCCCGGCGGCATCGGCCTCACCCAATGGCTGAACCAGACCCATGCGGCCCTCGGCGACCCGGTCGTGGGTGGCGCCACCGGGATGAAGGACGGCTTCGCGGGCATTTTCGGCGCGGCGAAGAAGGTTCACCTGGTCGTCTCCGAGGAATCGGCCGGCTACCGGCCCGAGATGGCGTGGCTTGCCGGCGAACTCGGCACGGAACGCTTCCAGGTCGTCGGCTCGGACTTCGCCACGCCCGCCGACGGCGACGCGGTGTACCGGTTCTTCGAGCTGTTCGACCAGGCGCAGGTGCCCGGTGCCGCCGAACTGTTCCGGTTGGCTAACGAGAAGCGGATCCGGCTCACGCCGCCGCCCCGGCCTATCTTCGAGGAGAAGCTGCTCTTCGCGCTGCTGTGGAACCGGAACCTCCGCGACTTCTGGAGGCAGGAACTCGGCGAGGCGTTCCTCCAGCGGCTGCTGCGCGTGGCACCCCGCTCCTGGGTCATGGACCCGGCTCCGCTCCCGCCGCACGCTGGCATCCCGGGCCTCGAGCTGACGGATTGGAACCAGCTGAAGACCTTGTCCCAAAGGGATCGCGAGCTGGTGGTCAAGGTGTCGGGCTTCAGCGCGGATGCCTGGGGCTCACGCGGGGTCCATCTCGGGTCCGACCTCAGCACCGTGGAATGGAGCGCCGCCGTGGATCACGCGCTGGCTTCCTGGCCGACGTCGCCGCACCTCCTCCAGCGGTACCACAAGCCACGCCGGGTCGAGGCTTCCTACGTGGATCCCGACTCCGGTGCCACCGTTGCCATGCCCGCCCGCGTCCGGCTTTGTCCCTACTACTTCGTCACCGGCGAAGGCGACGCCGCGAGGCCCCAACTCGGTGGCGTGCTCGCCACGCTCAATCCGGCGGACAAGAAGATCATCCACGGCATGACCGACGCCATCCTGACCGCCTGCGTGCCATGAACCTGCCCCCATCCCAACCGAAGCCGGAGGCGACATGACTCTCGGATCCTACCTCCTGCTAGCCTTCAGCAGCCTTTTCGTGATCGTGGATCCCATCGCCACGGTTCCGGCATTCCTCGCCATGACGCCACACGACACGCCGGCGGAACGGATCCGCATGGCCCGTCTCGCGAGCATCATCATGGGAATGGTCCTCGTCGCCTTCGCCGTGCTCGGCCAGCACCTCTTCCGCTTCCTCGGCATCACCCTGCCCGCCTTCTAGATGGCCGGGAGCATCGTCCTGCTCCTCATCGCGCTCGACATGCTCCGGGCCCAACGGACGCGCGCGTCGGAAACCAAGGAGGAGGTCGCCGCCGGCGCCGAAAAGGA
>CAIYXO010000238.1 GCA_903930165.1 uncultured Verrucomicrobiota bacterium
CCTCCGCAATCAAACCCGATAGCCCGAGTCGGGTATTGTGGCTTTTGTGGATGTTTTGCTGGTGCGTCGCGGGTCGGGGGTCGTTTTAATCCCCGGCCCTGTACATGTCCGCGACGACACATCCGATCGAGCTTCTGCGATTCAACACCTGCGGGTCGGTGGACGACGGCAAGTCCACGTTGATCGGCCGGCTGCTGTATGATTCCAAGTCCATCATGGAGGACCAGATGGAAGCCCTGGAGCGTTCGGCCGACATCACGGGCGGCGGGCAGATCAACCTGGCCAACCTGACCGACGGACTCCGGGCCGAGCGGGAGCAGGGCAACACGATCGACGACGCCTACCGCTACTTCGCGACGCCGCGGCGGAAGTTCATCGTCGCCGACACCCCGGGCCACGTGCAGTACACGCGGAACATGGTGACCGGCGCCTCGACGGCGAACCTGTCCATCGTGCTGGTCGACGCGCGCCAGGGCGTGATCGAACAGTCGCGTCGGCACACCTACATCGCCTCCCTGCTGCGGATCCCGCACCTGGTGATCGCGGTGAACAAGATGGACCTGGTGGACTGGAGCGAGACGCGGTTCACGGAGATCCGCGACGAGTTCGAGGGCTTCCTTCCGCGGCTCGACATCAAGGACGTTAAGTTCATCCCGTTGAGCGCACTGAACGGGGACAACGTGGTGGACCCGTCCAGCCACACGCCGTGGTACGTCGGGCCGACGCTGCTGGGGCATCTCGAGACCGTCCACATCGCGAGCGACTGGAACCTCCAGGGACTGCGTTTCCCGGTGCAATGGGTGAACCGTCCGAACGATCCGACCAATCCCGACCTGCACGACTTCCGCGGACTGAGCGGCCAGGTCGCCAGCGGCATCGTACGGGTGGGACAGCGGGTGATGATCCTGCCGAGCGGCGTGAAGAGCACGGTGAAGCAGATCTGGACGCTCGACGGAACCCTCGAGGAGGCGTTCTGCCCACAAAGCGTCACGCTGCAACTCGAGCACGATCTCGATGTCAGCCGCGGAGACATGATCGTGGGCCTCGATTCGTTGCCCGGGATGTCCACCGACCTGCACGCGCGTGTCTGCTGGATGAACAACCGTCCCCTGCAGAAGGGCCGGAAGTACTTCCTCAAGCACACCACGCAGACCGTCCAGGCGATGGTCACGAGCATCGAGAGCCGGACCGACATCCGGACCTTCGAGCCCGAGCTGGAGCCCAGCGAACTCGGGATGAACGACATCGGCGAGATCCGCATCCGCACGGCGAAGCCCGTGGTGTTCGACGGCTACGGCACGAACCGGCTCACGGGATCGTTCATCCTGATCGAGCAGGGCACGAACGCGACCGTCGCCGCCGGAATGCTGTTCCCGCCCATCGAGGCCCTGAAGCCGGAGTACAACGACTTCGCGATCTGAATCTGGCTTGACGTCCCAGGCCACGCGGCTCGACGGGACCCGGTCCGTCCGCTGTTTCCCTCCGGTAGACGGGAGATCCGGCAAGCCCCACCGCTTCCGCCGGAGGATGAGTGGAAGGACTCGGTCCCGGGGAGGAACCGGTTGACCCGGGCAGGGAAGGGCCTTCTGTATGGACACGAAATCCTGCGGGCAGCCGGAGCTCCTTCCAGGGAAGGTTGACCCACCGCCCCGTGATTTCCTTTCCGATGTCCCGCCCGATCTTCAAACTGGTCCGCCTGTTCGTCTCCGTCCTGATGGCGCTCCGCGTGACCTCATTGGCGGCGGCGGACTTCGACCACACCCATGCCCCGTTCGCCCGGATCCTGATCGCGAACGTCACCAACGGAGTCGTGGACTATGCGTCGCTGAAGGCGGCTCC
>CAIYXO010000239.1 GCA_903930165.1 uncultured Verrucomicrobiota bacterium
CGAGGCCGGTGCCGCCGAACCGCCGCGTGGTCGAGGCGTCCGCCTGGGTGAAGGCCTCGAAGAGGCGGGAGACGGTCTCCGCATCCATCCCGATGCCGGTGTCCCGGATGGAGACGAGGATCTCCGAGCGGTCGCCCTTGCGTCCGCGGAGGCTGACGTCCACCACCACCTCGCCCTTCTCCGTGAACTTGATGCCGTTGTTGATCAGGTTGAGGAGGATCTGCCGGATGCGACCCGGATCGCCGCGGAGTTTCCGAGGCACCTCGCGCCGGATGAGCGACGCCAATTCGAGGCCCCGGGCATGCGCCGGCTCGGCGAGGATCTCGATCGCCCCCTCCACGGTCTCGGCGAGATCGAAGTCGACCTCGTCGAAGTGGAGCTTGCCCGCCTCGATCTTCGAGAAGTCGAGGATGTCGTTGATGATGATGAGCAACGAGTCCGCGCAGGCGCGGACGGTGGAGGCGAATTCCCTCTGCTCCGGGTTCAACGGAGTGTCCAACAGGAGGTTGATCATCCCGATCACCCCGTTCATGGGGGTCCGGATCTCATGGCTCATGTTGGCGAGGAACATCGACTTCGCCCGGCTTGCCGCCTCGGCGTCGTCTCGGGCGCCCGCCAACTGCTCCTCGGCGAGCTTCCGCTCGGTGATGTCCATGGCCAGGCCCACCACGCCGGTGCGGCCGTCCAGGCAGCGGAGCGGCCGCTTCATGGTCTGCATCCACAGCCGGTTGCCCGCACGGTCGGTGATGAGCTCCGCCGAGATGAACTTCTGACGCCCCCGTTCGATGACCTCGCGGTCGTCGGCCATGATCGGATCGGCCTCCTCGGGGCGGACCATGATCTCACGGTCCGTCCTTCCGAGCAGGTGCTCGACCGGGTGGCCGTGGTGGTCCGCCAGCGCCTTGTTCACCAGGAGGAAACGTCCGTCGTGGTCCTTGGCGAAGACGAACCCCGGTATGAGGTCGATCACCTCGCGGAGGAACTCCTGTTGGTGCTGGAGTTCCGCGGTGCGGGCCGCAACCCGCCGCTCGAGCTCCTCGCGGCTCCGGTTCAGGTCGGCTTCCGCCTTCCGCTTCTCCTCGAGCAGGCGCGTGAGGCGGTTCCGGTTCCTCTGGAGACGCCAGACCCACAGCAGGCCACCGGCGGACATCACGATGCCCACGAGCGCGACGACCGTGAGACGCCTGCCGGACATCCAGCCCGGACGTGCCAGCAGCTCGATGTCGTCCTCCGACTCCAACAACAGCCTCAACTCGTCCGGCTCCCGGTTCTCGTCGGCCCCCAGTTCCACGACGCCGGTCACCCGGAGGACCGAGCCGGGTTCGAGGCTGGACGGCAGGCGCGTCCGGTCGCCCAGGGGCAGCTCCGCGGTGATCCGGTCGTCTTCGTTTCCGAGGGACTGGAGGACCACCTTCACGTGCGAGAAGCTCCTGGCGACCTCGGCGACGCGGGCCGCGAGCCGGACGTACTCGCCGTCGGGCGACTCGTAGGAGCTGTTGGCGTTGACGACGAGGTGCGGGAAGCGGTGGCCGTAGTCCTTGGGCGGCAGGGAGGGACGGTCGCCCAGCACGCGGACCACCGGACCGTCGAGGGACGGCGTGAAGCGCCGGTACTCGGCAAAGGCGACGACCTCGACAAGGAGGCCCTTCTCCGGCGCCTTGTTCTCGGCGTCCGCGACCCAGACCGTTCCGGAGTCGTCCTGGACGAAATATCCACGGCCCGGCCGACGGAGGACGACCACGCCGCGCACCTTGAACCGGCCGAGATCCGAAGGGCTTCCGTAGGCGCCGATCTCATCGATGCGTGTGACCGGAAGCTCGAACGGAGAAACGGGGCCGGCCTCGAGCAATTGGATGTCCGCGGGACCGGAGACGATGATCCGGGCGCTGACCATCTGTCGGCGCGTGTTGAACCGGGCTCCATAGGCGCCGCGCACCCTGACCTTGGATCCGGAAACCAACGCCGGAAAAGGCGTCATCCCCCGGGGCAGCAGCACCGAGAGGTTCTCGGTCCCGACCCGGAGACGGATCGCGGGTTCGTTCGGATCGAAGCTGCGGATGAAGCCGACCACCTCGACAAACCGTGAGTCCAGGTGCGGTTGGATCAGGAGACCCGGCTTCAGTTCCACCGGAGCCGGAACCG
>CAIYXO010000240.1 GCA_903930165.1 uncultured Verrucomicrobiota bacterium
CCTTCCGGCGCTGCAAAATCACCGGCTCCACCAACAAAAAAGCCATCCCGGTTACCCGGGATGGCTTTTGAATAATCAAACCAGATTACTTGCGGCGGCGCCAGAGGAGCGCAGCGGCGCCGAGGGCGCCGAGAGCGATCGTGGTGGGCTCCGGAACAACCGTAACCGGGATCGCGGTCAGCTGGAAGCCACGGAAGTTGACGATCGACTGGGAGCTCGGATCGGAGGCGGCACCGACGGTGTAGGTGAACACCGAGGAGGAACCGGCCTGAGTCGCAACCGAGTGGCTACCAGCGGTGAGGGCGGCCGAAGCGGCATCCCAGCTGGTGAACACGGCGGAGTCCCAAACGCGGACCTGCATCGCAACGGCGGCGCCGGTGTCGAAACCGGTCAGGGTGCGGATGCCTTCAGCACCCGGATTCCACGTACCAACGAAGGACGAGGTCGAGACACGGAACGGCATGGTCCCACCGAGGACGGTCGCCGGGGTGGAACCGTTGGCACCGTAAACCAGCTGGGCAACGAACGCTCCATTCAGGGTGGAGAGGTTGTTTCCCGCGGTGTCAGTCACCAGCTGAGCCGGCGTCAAACCACGGTTGTTGACGTTGACGGAGCCCTGACCGAAGGCAGAGACCACGAGCGCCGAAGCGGCGACAATGTAGGCGAGCTTATTCATGGGTTGGATAAACCGTTAGGGTTAGTTCGAGACAGTGAAGTTCCGGGTGTAGGTACGGGCCGCGCCGCGGACGAAGAAGCCTTCGCCAACACGGACGGTCGGGTTACCACCTTCCCAGATACCGTCAACGAAGCTCTTCAGGCCGAAACCGGTGCCAGTCCACTGGAACACGTCGTCGCCTTCAGCCGCCGGGAAACCACCAACAGCAGCCGCCGTGATGTCACCAGCCAGCGGGAGCGGCAGGGAGATCAGGTTGAAGCCGTTGATCAGGGCCTTGGAGTTCGAGAGGCTAACCTCACCGATCAGGGTCACCGTGGTCGCAGCGCCAACGCGAACGAAGAAACCTTCGCCCGGGGTCAGGGTCTGGGTCGGAACATCCCAAGCTCCGTCAACGAAGCTGTTCAGGGTGTAGCCCGTGCCCGTCCACTTGAAGACGTCCGTGCCATCCGGAACATTGAGGACGGTGGCAACAGTGTTGTTGCCGTTGTTGAGCTGGTTGGCAACCAGGTTGAAGCCAGGATTCAGGCTGAGCCGAATGTAGCCGACGATGTTCTGGCTGGTCACCTGGGCAGCCCCGGTGACGGCGCCAACGGCCGCAACAACAGCAGCCAAGAGGAGCGATTTGGTGTTCATTGTGGTTTGATTACTTCCGTGTGTGCCTGTGTTGTGTCAGCACGTCCATCCACCGTCAACGAATTTCTTGAACAAAGCGGCCACGAAAAAAGGCAGGGTTCTCGGATTCAGTGCAACCCTTTGGAAATCAGGCAACCGAAGGCGCACCGGCCGCCGTGGCCGTGTTGGAAAGAAGCAGGGCGATCGTCATGGGACCCACGCCTCCGGGATTGGGCGTGATCCAGCCTGCCTTTTCACGGACCGCATCGAAGTCCACGTCCCCCACCAACCGGCTGCCGCTCGGAGCCGTTGAGTCCTGAATCCGGTTGACCCCAACGTCGATGATCACCGCGCCGGGCCGCACCATCTCCGGCTTCAGGAATCTGGGGACGCCCATGGCCGCAATGATGATGTCCGCGCGCATCGTATGCCGGGTGATGTCGCGCGTCCCGCTGTGGCAGAGCGTTACCGTGCAATTCGCATGGGGCGCTTTCTGGAGGAGGATGGCCGCCATGGGTTTGCCCACGATAGTCCCCCGCCCCAGCACCGTCACCTCGGCCCCATCCATGTTGATGCCCGAGCGGATGAGCAACTGGTGAACACCTGCCGGCGTGCACGGGAGGAACCCCCCGGTGTCTCCGAGCATCAGGCGCCCGACGTTGACCGGATGGAAGCCGTCCACGTCTTTGCCCGGGAGCACGGTGGCGTAGATGACCGAAGAGTCGATGTGACGGGGCAGAGGCGCTTGGACGAGGATCCCATGGACGGTCGGATCCGAATTCAAGGCCTTCAGGAGCGTGACCAACTCCGCCTGACTGGTGCTGGCCGGAAGGACATGGGTGACCGATCGGATGCCGAGTTCCCGGGACTTCTTTTCCTTCATCCCGACATAGACGACGGAAGCCGGATCCTCACCCACGCGGACAAAGGCCAGCCCGGGCACGATTCCGCGACGAGCCAGTTCGGCGACACGGGCGGCGGTTTCCAAATGGATCTGGGCGGAGATCGCCCTTCCGTCGATGAGTTGACTCATGATTTCTGAAGTGGGGCCCCCGGGGACGGGAAACGGTTCACCCTGGAAGGCGGATTCACTGCCCCGAGGTCCTCCGATCCCACGCCACGCCGGAAGGTCAGTAGCCGGGTTCCAAGACGATGGACTTGACCCGGAGCACTGTCTTGGCCGGCGAACCGGCGGTCTGGAATTCGTCGGCCACAACCCGGACGACCTTCCCGCGGAAGGTTCCAAACCGGATCGAGTTGTCTTCGGAGACGAGGAAGCCCACGCGACCTTCACCGCGAAGCACGCTGGTCAGCTCGAAATAGGAAGGGCTCTGGGGTTCCAGACTCAAGCCGACACGACCGACCCGAACCACAGACCGAACGGTTTCGGAATAACGGAGGAGCGCTTGGGAGCCCTCGACATACGATGACCCTGACGTAACGGGCGCCGAAGGAGGAACCGAGGTCGCCGCAGAAACCGGAGGCGCGGGCGCCACGGACGTTGTGGCCACAGGGGTCGGGACCTGAACCGTGGAGCCCGGATTCGCGACGATGGCGGAGTTCGAGTTGGGAGATTTCGCCTCGAGGACATCCGTCCCGCGGACCGAGCGGACTTCGGAGGAAACCGGCGTCACCTTCGATCCAAGGTCTTCCGGCAACGGCTCCGCCGGCAGGGCCTTCGGTTCGGGAACCGGCTCCTCGGTGCGGGTGATCTCCGTCTGGGAATTCCGGGCGATCCCGGTCTTCTCCACGGAGATCGAGGTGTCACCGGAACCCGTGAGCAGGCCGGTGGAGATGAACGCGGAAAGATCGGCCGGGGGTTCGATCTGGACCCAGCCATCGGATTCGCGGACCACGGCGACGCGGTCCCCCTGTTTGAGACGTCCGAGTTCGGAGTAGTTCTTCCCGGGGCCGGAACGGAGGTTGGCCTCCTTGGCGCGGATCTTCTGGGCGGGGACATCCACCAGCGGTCCGAAGATCCAGATCGGCACCTCGGCCGGGACGGCGATGCGGGTCCAGCCACCGGAATCGGCGCCCAGCACCTGAACCCGGTCACCGCGCTTGAGAGTGGCCAGGACCTCCGCCTCGCGGGAAGGCGCGACACGGACATTGACCCGGTCCGCCCGGACGGCTCGGGACTCGGGGATTTCCAATGCCGAGGTGGGAAACACGATTCCCAGGGCGACGGCGACGGCGAGCAGGAGGTGCATTCGGTTCATGCGGTGCGGGCTCCAATCGGGTCAGGAAACGGATTTGGGCAGAAGGGAACGGACTTCGGCAGGAGTCAAGACGCGCCATTTTCCCACACGGAGCTCTCCCAGCTTGATCGTTCCGATTTGAACCCTGCGAAGCTGGACGACCTCGTGGCCGAGAACTTCAAAGAGCCGGCGGACCTCGCGGTTCTTTCCCTGGGCCAGCTCCAGTTCGACCACACTGTGGGAATTGTTGGAATCCACGAGGCGGACACGCTCCGCCTTGAGGATCTCCCCTTCATGTTCGACACCCTCGGTGAAGCGCGCG
>CAIYXO010000241.1 GCA_903930165.1 uncultured Verrucomicrobiota bacterium
ACGAGAAGGACCCGGCCGTTCGGCGCCAGATGGCCCGCGCCCTGGGCCGTCTCGGGGGTCCGGGAGCGGTCGCAGCGCTCCGCCAACGCCTCGCCGCCACCGACGAGCGGCCGGAAGTGAAGGCCGCCGCGGCCACGGCGCTGGGGCAGCTCGGCGATACCTCCGCGCTCCCGGAACTCGTCGCTGCGCTCGACCAGACGGATCTCTTCGCCCGCCACGCGGCCTTCCAGGCGTTGAACTCGATCGGTAGGGCCACTCCGGCCGCCTGGACCGACCTGGTTTCCCGCCTCGGGAAGGCCGGACCGCGTGTCCGCGAGGGACTGGTCTTCGCCCTGCGGCAGACCTGGGATGCCGAACTGGCCACCGCCCTGGTCGGCGCGTTCGCCAGGTCCACCGATCCCGACGTGGCCGAGACCCAGGCGCGACTCCTGGGCGGCGTGCTGCGGAAACTGCCGGACTGGGACGGCGGCTGGTGGGCCTACCATCCGGCGCTCACCGCGGCGCCCGAGCCCACCGTCGACTGGAAGGGAACCCCGGAGATCGCGGCCGCCCTGCGCCGGGGCCTCGCGCATTCCGACCGGCGTGTCCGGTGGATCGCGGCGGACGCCTTCGCCCGGACCGGATTCCGTGAGGCCGGACCGTGGATCCGTGAACGCTTCGCGACCGAGACGGACGTCCTCACGCGGCCGCGCCTGTTCGAGGCGTTGGTGCGTCTGGGCGATTCCTCCGTGGAGGCGCTCACGCTCCGTCAACTCGAGGAAACCGAACCGGAGCTGCTCGAAGCCGCCATGCGGACCGCGGCGGACCGCGGCATGACCTCGGCGGTGCCGTCTTTGATCCGGCTGGCGGGACGCACCTTCCCGGGACGACCGCTGGCCCTGAAGGCCCTGGGACGGCTCCGCTCCACGGAGGCACTCGGGGTGCTTTCAGCGGCCGTGGCCGGGCCCGTGGCCGACGTGCGCCAGGCCGCCCTCGAAGCCCTGGGTGAAAGCCGCGCGCCCGCCGCCCTCGCGGTGTTGTCCCGGGCCTCCGACGGCACCAACACGACCGACCGCGTCGCGGCCGTTCGCGCACTCGGCCGACTGGGCGTATCCGAGGCGGTCCCCGTGCTGCTCCGGCAGGTCGCGGACCCGGTCGTGCGCGCGGCGGCCATCGAGGCCTTGGCCCGCACGCCGGACGCCCGCGCCATCGACGCCTACGTCGAGGCCCTCTCCGATCGGAATCCTTCGATGCGCGCCATGGGACGTTCGGCCGTCGAAGCGTTGAAGGACGCGGTCCGGGAATCGCTCGAGGCCCGCGCCGCGACCCTGCCTGCGCTGGCCCTGGAGGAGCTTCGGAAAGTCTATGCCGGAGATGCGAAGGCCGCGGAGGGGCCCATCTTCAAGGTCGTCGCGAAGGGACCATCGGTCGCGGACTACGAGGCCTTCGCCCTCGCGAACGCCGGGGACGCGGTGCGCGGCCAGCGGCTGTTCTGGGACCCCGCGGGCGTGGCCTGCATCCGGTGCCATGCGGTCGCCGGACACGGAGTCGCCTTCGGCCCCGACCTGACGCTCGTCGGCGCGCAGTTCGGTCGACGTGAACTGGTCGAGCACATCCTCCACCCCAGCCGTTCCGTCCGCGAAGGCTACCAGCAGACGCTGGTCGTCACCCGCGAAGACGAGACCCTGACCGGCCTCGTCCGGTCGGAATCGGCCTCCGAACTGGTCCTGGTGGACGCCTTGGGACGTCCCCGCACCCTGTCCAAGTCGGACATCGTCGAGAGGAACCTGCGTCCGGAGTCGTTGATGCCCGAGGGCCTGCACGCGGGACTCGAGCCGGGACAGTTCGCCGACCTCATCGCCTTCCTCGAATCCCGCCGCGTCGATCCACGCCTTCCTTCGCCGCGGACTCCTTCCACCGGTTGGATCGACCTGCTGGGCAGCCACGAGGGGAAGACACCGACGGGCTGGAAGGAACTTCCCGCCGGGACGCAGCGGATCGACGCCGCGGCCCTGGCGGGGGGCGGAGCGCCGGTGAACTGGCGCATGGAGGACGGACGCCTGGTCCACGACGGGAAGGGCGGCGACCTCTGGACCATGGCGGAGTTCGGCGATTTCGAGATGCAGTTGGAATGGCGTTGGCCCGGGATGCCGGTGTTCGAGGACTTCCCGTTGATCAACGCCGACGGGCTCGAGGCCGGTCCCGACGGACGCGCCGCGACGTTGCGGGTGCTCGACGCCGGGGATTCCGGGGTGCTTTTCCGCGGCCTCTACAAGGCCCAGGCCAACCTCTTCTGCTACCCGGTGGGCAGCGGCGAGTTCTGGGAGTACCGAACCGACCCCGCCTCAACGCCCGCCCAGCGACGTGCCTTCACGCCGTCCAAGGCCGCCGACCGGCCCGTCGGGGACTGGAACGCGATGCGGCTCCGGGTGGCCGGAAACCGGGTCACGGTGGATCTCAACGGCGAGACCGTCATCCGCGACGCGGAGATGCCCGGACTGCCTGCGAAGGGCCCGGTCGGGCTTCAGCACGAGCACGGAACCATCGAGTTCCGGAACGTGTTCCTGCGGTCCCTGGAATAGGACGGCAAACGGGAGGCTCCGCGGTCCGTACGTAAGCCTACGTATCGCCAAACGGCGCGGAAGGAGGCTACAACCACATCCGGTCGCCGAAGGCGCCCGCAGCCTCCCATTCACAGACTCCTGAACAGACTCCCCCCATGAAGAACCTTCGCCGTCTCCTCGCCGTCGTCCTGGTCGCCTCAGCCATTCCCGCCAGGACCCTCGCCCTCAGTCCCGAGGACATCGCCAAGGCCCAGAAGGTCCTCCAGGTGGTCCTCGACATCCGCGCGAAGATGAAGGCGGCGTCGATACAGCTGACCGCCCCGACGCCCCAGACCAACCAGGTCGGGCCATACTTCCTGCCCTACAACTCCAAGGGCGAGATCACCCCCTGGGCCAACAAGGCCATCAGCGCACAGGTGGGCGCGGCCATCGGCGAGAAGGCGGGCGAGGAGGCCGGGAAGGCCGTCCTGAACCAGGTTCCGCTCGGCGTCGGCAGCCTGTTCTCCGGCGCCGCGAAGAAGAAGGGCAAGGAACTCGGCGCGATCGCCGCCGTCGGCGGACCCGAGGCCATCAAGAACGGCTCCGACCTCTCCTTCGCCACCCTCGAGGACTACGCGGTCTACCTCCAGGCCACCCACGCCACCGACGGCGAGTTCCCCAAGGCCCTCGCCACCGCCATCGCGATCTACCCGCAGCTGGAGAAGACCTATCCGAAGGCCATCAAGGCCGCATACGACACCGCCGCCAAGGCGCTCTCCGGCAAGTGATCCCCGGCGCGTCGTCGCGCCACCTTCCGTCCGCTTCCGGACAATCCGCGCACAGGGCCGGTTCTTCATGCAGGGACCGGCCCTTGCGATTTGGTATGCGGATGAAGAAGCCGGAAGCGCCGCCCACCGGAAGGGAGATCCGGTTCGCGGAGGATTGTCACCAGTCCGTCGGACGGTAGTCCTTCAGGAACTTCCCCCACTCGTGGCGGCCCGTGTTGAACCCGTCGATGATGGGATCCACGATCCGCGCCGCGCCGTCGACGATGTCGAGCGGCGGATGGAACCGGTGCGCCTCCTGTTTGCGGGCCGCGATCTGCGCGGCGTCCTCGTCGGTCACCCACCCGGTGTCCACGGCGTTCATGTGGATGCCCGAGGCCTCGTAGTCGGCGGCCGACGTCCGGGTCATCATGTTCAACGCCGCCTTGGCCATGTTCGTGTGGGGATGCCGCGTCGTCTTGAAGCGGCGGTAGAACTGCCCCTCCATCGCCGACACGTTGACGATGTGCTTGTCCCGTTCCGGCGTGCGGGTCATCAGGGGCTTCAGCCGCGCGTTGAGCACGAACGGCGCCACGGCGTTCACGAGCTGGACCTCGAGCAACTCCACCGAGGAGACCTCGTCGAGCAGCAACCTCCACGAGTTGCGTTCGCGCAGGTCCACCTGCTGCAGGTCCTGGTCGAGACGGCCCTCCGGGAAGAGCCCCCGCTGCGCCTCCATCTCCTCCGGCAGGAGCTTCGCCTGCGAAAGCGCAGCGGCATGGACCAGCCCGGGCGCGGAGGACGGCGAGACCGCGTCCGCGACAACCGCCGTCCCTTCCGGCAGGAGGTGGTATCCGCGAAGCCCCTCGTACCCGCCGAGAAGCGTCCGCGCCACCGGATCGAGGTCCGAGGCCCGGGCCAGCTCCCGGTCCATCATGTGACGGTAGAAGTCCGGCGGACGACGCACGGTCTGGCAGGCGTTGTTGACGATGAAGTCGAGCCGGTCGCGCGTCTCCAGCAGGTGACGGCAGAAGGCCTCGACGCTGGGCGTGTGACGGAGGTCGAGGCCGAAGATCTCGAGACGGTCCTTCCAGGCCTCGAAGTCGGGCTCCGCCGCATACCGGGCCGCCGAGTCGCGGGGGAACCGGGTGGTGACGATCAGCCGCGCCCCCGCACGCAGCAGCTTGATGCCGGCCTGGTAGCCGATCTTCACCCGGCCGCCGGTCAGCAGCGCCACACGTCCGCGGAGATCCGCCGACTCCGTGCGCTTGGCGAAGTTGAATTCGCCGCAGGTCGGACAGAGCTGGTCGTAGAACGGATGGAGGACGTTGTAGTCCTGCTTGCAGACGTAGCAGTTCCTCGGCTCGAGCACGTCGCGGAAGTCCGGATCCTCCACCTCGCGCGGCTCCACCCCGGGCGGCGGCGGCAGCGAAGGCGTCGTGAAAACCGACTGCTTCCGAAGCCGGCGGATCCCCGTCTCCGACAACACCGCGTCGTCCCGCTCGTTCCGGGCGGCCTTGCGCTGACGCTGCGTCGCCCGCGTGAGGCGGCGCCGTTCCGCCACGTCCGGGCAGTAGACCTGGGCGGCCGCCTGCTCCAAGCGGGTCCGCTCCTCAGGCGTCAGCTGCGCCAGGAGCGACCGGTCTCGGACCACCGCCTCCAGCGTCTCGGTCACGGCACGCAGCCGGTCTGCATCCAAGGCAGGAATCGGCGTCTCAGGGGAATTCTCGGACGACATCGTCGCGGTGTCATCGCAGCCGCGGACCCGCGGAACCAGCCTGAATCGGCACCCGCACCGGCCGAACCCGCTCACAAGGGCACGACCGTGGACCGGATCCGGAGGAATCCCAGGCCGTCTTCCGACGCCTCGACTTCGATCTCCTCGTCCGCGCCGGTTCCCTCGTGTTCGGCGACCCGCTCGGCCCAGTTCAGGAAGTCCACCGAGGACTCGACCCGGTACCGGATGCCGGCGCGTCCGGGGAACCGCACCCGGAACCGCTCCGCGCCGGATCGGACGAGCGAGACCGGCGCGCCGTCGTCCGGAAGGGCCAGGCGTGCGACATACCAGTAGCCCACCTGCGACCGCCCAAGCCGGGTCGAGGAGGAGCCCGCCTGGAACACGATCGTTCGACCGCGAGCATCGGCCGCCCAAACCGCCCGGACGTCCAGGGCGATCCGGCTGAGCGGCTCGTCGGGAGCCCGGAACCGGGAACGCGCGTCCCCGTGGAGCAGTTCGCCGACGCCGAAGGCACGCCCCGTTCGAAGATCCAGGACTCCACGCTCACACCAGAGCAGACGCCCGCCGTCGCACAGCGCCACCGGCCACCCGAGTGGCCTCGCTTCCGGAACCGTCCGACGCGAGCCGTCCGCCGCCAGCAGCACGGCGTCGAAGGTGGCTCGGTCGGATCCGGTCACCGTGCCTCCGTCGGCAGAGAGATGGCGGGCCACCGGATCCTGGGAGCCCAGGATCCGCCACCCGGCGCCACGCCTCCACCAAGCCTGGCCTGTTCCCGCACCGGAACCTACCAGCCAGGAATCCCCATCCTGCGACACGCCCATGGACACGAGGTTGGTGACGGCATCCGGCACCGGAATCTCCAGCGCGGTGCCGGTGGAGATTTCGATGCGTATCCATGTGCCGTCGGACTTCGTCCCGAACGCATACCGGCCGTTCCCGGACAACGCGACGCCGCGGCTCAAGGGCAGCGCCCTGGCCCTGTTGGTCAGACCCAGATACGCACGGCTTTCGGTCCCGTTGGTCGAGGTCACATTGCCCAGCACGACCCAGCCGTCATCGGAAAGGGCCGCCAGAGACCAGCGGCCAAGTCCGAGCCCAGGATACTCGCCGACGTCCTCGCTTCCGGGGACCGGGATCGACAGACCCGTGCCAAGATCCGTCAGGGATCGAACCTGTGCCGGCTGCTGACAGGGATGGATCCGGGTGTAGTAGAGTTGGTTTCCGCTGCCGGAGAGCTGGAAATCCACGGGGTCCCCCGGATAGCAAATGCCTCCGCCGAAGCTGCCTCCGCCTTGGTTGATCGCAAGGAGGTTCAGCCACGAGTC
>CAIYXO010000242.1 GCA_903930165.1 uncultured Verrucomicrobiota bacterium
CGGACATCTGGGCTTTGAGTTCTTCCACGCTTCGGACAGTCTGCTTTCGGGTCATGGTTCCTTTGAGGTTCGGTGTGCTTTGCTCGCCTCCGTTCCTCCCATGACCCTTTCCCCTTTTGCAGAACTTTCCGGACACTACCCGCAGGCGGGGCAAAGAACGCGGGAAAGAGGGAAACCCCCGAACTCTTCGTTCAGGGGAACCGGACTCTGAAGAGGGAGCGCTGTCCGGGTCCCAAATCGGCCGACCCAGTGGCGTCTGGATCCAACGGACCACTGACCACTGACAACGGACCAACGGACAACAACGCCCAATCTCAAGACACCCGGACCCAAACCGTCTTCAGGTAGGCGGGCTCCTCCCGGCTGACGGGGAAGTCCGGCGGCTGCGGAACGTAGTGCTGGGATGTGATGCGGCGTCCGGCCGCGGTGATGGCCGTTCGGATTTCGGACAGGAAGCGTTCGGGTTCCAGCCGGGCCGCGTTGGTCGAGGCGAACAGGACACCGCCCGGCTTCAGGACCGCTAGGGCCGAGGACACCAATTGGCCGTAGTCGCGTTCCGCACGGAAGTCCCCGTGTGCCTTGCTCCGGGAGAAGGTGGGTGGGTCCAGCAGCACGACGTCGAAGCGCCGGCCCTTTTTGCCGAGCCGGCGGATCCAGTCGAAGACGTCGCCGTAGATGAAGTCGTGGGCCGCCGGGTCCAGCCCGTTCCGCTCGAAGTTCCGGCGGGCCCAGTCGAGGTACTTCCGGGAGAGGTCCAGGCTGGTGGCCCGCGCGCCGGCCAAGGCCGCACAGACGCTGAACCCGCCGGTGTAGGCGAAGCAGTTGAGCACCTCCCGTCCCACGGCTCCCTCCGGGAACAGCGGGAAGCCCGCGGCGACGTGGTTCACCAGCAGGCGCCGGCGGTTGTCCCTCTGGTCGAGGAACAGACCGACGCTGTAGCCCTCCGAGAAGCTCAGTTCGTAGCGGACGCCGTTCTCGCGGATCTCGAAGCGCTCCGGCGACTCGGGACCCCGCAGGTGACGCGGCCCGGCGGCTTCGGCCGCGGTGGTTCGGACATGCCGGTTCCACTGCTTGAAATAGACCCCCCGGGATTCGGCGACGACTTCGACGGGCAGTGCGGCGGGTTCGTTCTCCGACTGCAGCAGGACGTACGGTCCGAGCTGGTCGCAGTGGAAGCCGCCGAGACCGCCGGCATCCGCGGCTCCGTGGAGCTTCCGGAAGGCGTCGGTCTCCGCCGGGTGGATCACCGCCGCGCGCAGAAGCGACGCCGGAGGGACTTCGAAACGGTCGGGCGCCTCGAACGCCATCCGGGTTCCGAGCACGGGATGGACGAACTCCAATCGGACCGATGCCAGGTGCAGGCGCGGATGCGCCGTACCGCCGTACAGGGCGTCGCCGATCAGGGGCCATCCCCGATGGGCGGCATGCACGCGGATCTGGTGGGTGCGTCCGGTCTTCGGCCTCGCCTCCAGTTCGGTGAAGCCCGGCGTCCGCCGCACCACCTCGAACGCCGTCTCCGCCGCGTCCATGCCGACGGCCCAGGCGCGGGCGACCTGGTGGTCACCGTTGCGGACGACCGCCGCGGTCTCGACACAGCGTTCGACATCGACCCTCCGGTCCGTGCGGAGCCGGTAGACCTTCCCCACGAGGTGTTCCTCGAACTGGCGGGCCAGCGAACGGTTCGCCTGCGAGGACTTCCCGAAGACGAGGAGTCCTGAGGTGTCCTTGTCGAGCCG
>CAIYXO010000243.1 GCA_903930165.1 uncultured Verrucomicrobiota bacterium
ATGCGTCCGCTCTTCTGGCGCTACCAGAACGATCCGGTGGCGGTGGCCTGCGCCGACCAGTTCCTGCTCGGCGACGACCTGCTCGTGGCCCCGGTGCTGCGGGCGGGCGCCGTGGCCCGGAGCGTCTACCTGCCCAACGACGTCTGGTACGACTTCTGGACCGGCGAACGGTTCGAAGGCGGGGACCATGTGCTGGCCGACGCGCCGCTCGACCGCATCCCCCTGTTCGTCCGAGCCGGCGCGCTGATCCCGATGGGACGCGAACGGCAGTCCATCGGTCCCGGTGACGACGAAGGCCAGGTCCAGCTGCATGTCTGGCCGGGCCACTCGGGGGCACTGGAGTGGTACGAGGACGACGGCACCACGATGCAGCACGAGTCGGGACGGTTCCATCGGCGCAGCGTGACCAACACCGGCCGTGGCCGGCGGCAGACGCTCCGCTTCGGGAAGTCGGCGGGCCAGTTCGAGAGCCGCGTGCGCTCCTGGCGTCTCGTGGTCTGGAACGCCACCGCGAAATCCAAGGTGAAGGTGGACGGCAAAGCGCTGGAGCTGGACGTCTCGGAGGAGGGGCTGCTCAAGGCCGACATCCCCAACGGCCCCGCCGCCTTCACGGTGGAGATCACCGGGCTTTGATTCCGCGGCTCTCCGAGCGCTCCCGACGAGGCGGCGGTTGACCCGGGTCTCCGGCCTGGAACAGCCTTCCCGCGTGAATCCCCGTCGACTCGGCATGCTCGCCGCGGTGTGCCTCGCCGCCGTCACCGCCATGTCCAAGGACGCCATCCCCATCAACGAGGTCGAGGCCAACGTCCCGCCCTACACCCTGCCCGAGCTGCTGGTCGACGCGAAGGGCCGCCGGATCACCACCGTCGAGGGCTGGGCCCGGAAGCGGAAGGAGTGGATGTCCCTGATCGAGGCCCACGAATACGGTGCGGTGCCCGCGGGACTGCACCGCGGCACGGCGACCGTGGTGGAAGTGAAGCCCGACGCCCTCGGGGGCAAGGCGGTGCGCAAACGGATCCGGGTTCCGTTGACCACCGGACCGGCCCCGGTCTCGGTCGACCTGCTGGTGTACCTGCCCAGGAACGCGAAGGGACCGGTGCCGGCCTTTGTGGGATTGAACTTCGCCGGCAATCACGCGGCGGCCACCGAGACCGACGTTCCCCTGACCCGCGGTTGGATGCCCAAGTCGGCGAAGGGCGCCGTCGACAACCGCGCCACCGACGCGGCCCGTGGCACGGAGTCGGAGGCGTGGCCCTTCGAGAAGATCGTCGAGCGCGGCTACGCGATCGCCACCGCCCATTACGCCGACATCGAGGCGGACCATCCGGAGGGCTGGAAGACCGGTCTCCGGGGAGCGGTGGCCCCGGGTGGCGCCAACCACGTCTTCGCCCCCGGTGAATGGGGAGCCATCAGCGCCTGGTCGTGGGGACTCTCGCGCTGCTTCGACGCCCTCGCCGAGGACGCAGCCGTCGACGCGTCGAGGATCGCGGTGATCGGGCATTCGCGTCTGGGCAAGACCGCGGTCTGGGCCGGCATCCGTGATCCCCGGTTTGCCCTGGTGGTGGCGAACCAATCCGGCGAAGGCGGCGCCGCGCTGTCGAAGCGCTTCTTCGGCGAGACCGTGCTCCGCATCAACACCAGCTTCCCCCACTGGTTCTGCGGCCGATTCAAGGACTACAACCACTCCACCGACAAGCTGCCCCATGACGCCCACGCGATCATCGCCTGTGTCGCCCCGAGGCCGGTGTACATCGGCAGCGCCGAGGAGGACCGCTGGGCGGACCCGAAGGGCGAGTACCTCTCCGGCTGGCATGCGTCTCCGGTCTATGCGCTCTTTGGGCTGAAGGGGCTGCCACAGGAGGCCCAACCGCCGGTCAACACCTCCGTCGGCGGCCATGTCGGTTACCACGTCCGCACGGGCAAGCACGACCTCACGGGACGCGACTGGGCCCATTACCTGGACTTCGCGGACCGCCACCTCAGG
>CAIYXO010000244.1 GCA_903930165.1 uncultured Verrucomicrobiota bacterium
CCTCGTCGCCCTCGGTGGGGCCGGCTACCTCGAACTGTCCCTGCGGAAACACGCCCTCATTCCATGGTCCGCCATGTGGTGGGATCCCATGGTCCTGGCCAACCTCGCGTTCGTCCTCGCCAACCTCTGGGTGGTCGTCCGCGAACAGATCCGTGTACGCCGCGACCGCGCACGCCTCCACCAGAGCCTCCTCAACGCCGAACTGACCCAACGCAGGGACCTCGCCTCCAGGCTTCACGACGAGGTCCTCCAGGATCTGATCTACCTCAAGCTCCGCTCCGACGAACTGGCCGGTGATCTCCCGCCGGAACGTCGGGCACAGACCGCCGGGGAACTCACCACCGGCATCGGTGGCGCCATCCGGTACCTGCGGCAGATGATGGAGGATCTCCAACCGATCCGGCATCAGGGCCGCACCCTCGCCGCCGCACTGCTCCAGCTCGAACGGAAGGTCCGCCAACGATACGGCATCCGGACCGTGTTCACCCTGCCCCAGGACTTCCCACAGGTTCCGGACCGCGAGGCGGAGGCCCTCTACCGCGCCGCGCAGGAAGTGGTCGTCAACGCTTGCAAGCACAGCCGCTGCCGGACCCTCAGCCTGCATCTCGCCACGGAATCGAAGAGCATGGAGCTGTCCATTCGGGACGACGGTGTCGGATTCGAAACCGGCTCCGCCCAGCGGCCGAATCACGGACTTGCCTACCTCCGCGACCGGATCGCCTGGCTCGGTGGCCAGGTCCGGATCGATTCCCAATCCGAGACGGGAACCCTCATCCTGATCTCCCTGCCACTGTCACGAGCCGAAGACACCCAATGACTTCCCCGAAACCTCTCTCCCTTGTTCTGGTCGACGACCACCGGATGGTCGCCGATGCCATGAGCGAGTGGCTGAAAAGCCTACCTGGAATCGATCTCAGGGGCGTGTACTTCGACGGCACCGCCGCCTTGGCCGCCCTCTCGGCATCCCCGCCCGACCTGGCCTTGGTGGACCAATCGATGCCGGGACTCTCCGGACTGGAACTGGTGCGGGCGTTGCGGAGCACCGGATGCCCCACCCGTTTCGCGATGCTGACCACCTACGGGCATCCGATGTTGGTCGCCGAAGCCTTGGACGCGGGCATGGACGGCTACCTGCTGAAGGAGGATTCGAAGTCGGAGATCCTCAGGGGAATCGCGGATCTGGCCAAAGGCGAATGCGTGCTCAGTTCCAATCTGGACATGGACGGCGTCCGGGACGCCATGGCCACCCTCCGCATCACGGCCCGGGAGCGCGAGATCCTGGAGCTGTTGATCCAGGGACTTTCCGCCACCGACATCGGGAAGAGACTGGGCATCGGGCAACGGACGGTGGAGACGCATCGCAACAGCCTGGTCGCCAAGTTTGGCGCCAGAAACGCCCTGGAACTGGTCCGCAAGTGCACCGAAGCCGGTTTCTGAACACGGTGTGAAGGACGGGACGGCCCGATTCCCGGAGTCCGAAGGGCGTGACCGCAGGGCGGAACCACCCCATCTCCGATCCGCGGTCAACCAGCGCGGTTCCGGAAGCGTCGCAACCCGAAGCCCGCAGCCAGCAAACCGCCCGCGGCCCATCCCAACCCGGAAGGTTCCGGGACCACGGCAATGCCGCTGGCCAGCGAGGCGACGTCGGTCGGTCCCTGCACCACGGACAACGTCCGGGCCAGCGTCCAGGCCGACAGGACCGAGTCGTACGTCCCGGACAGACGGGCGTAGGCGCCGGATCCTCCGCCCAACCCGGTGAGCAGATGGCTGTTGCCCGTGCTGCCGAAGAGCCCACCTCCGGCCAGATGGTCGGTGGTCGGGACCTGATACCCTGCGCCGGTCGAAGCATTGTATGCCGTGCCGATGGCGTTCCCGTAGAACACGGCATCGACCGGGACCGAAGAAGACGTCAGCGATGTTCCCAGGAAGATCGCGATGCCGTCCGCTGAGGAGCCGCCTTCCCCGACGACGCCCGCCGAGGCCGCAGCCCCGATCCCGCCGTCGCCGTCCGTCGTGCCGGTGTCGTAGGAGCGGATCCATTTCTCGCCGGCAAGACTGGCCGAGCCGGAGCCGTTGACCGCCATTCCCGAGCCGCCGACGTAGAAGACGTCGCCGGCGGAGACCGACCCGGAAGTCATCTGGAACGCATGGCTCACGGCACTGCCCGCGACCCAGCCTTGGACGCGGGCGATGCCGTTGTTCGCCACCACCACCGTGTAGGGAGTCGCCGAGAAATCCACGCTCTCGGTGGCCACCAACTGGACGTACTCATAGGGGCTGTCCGTGCCGGCCGGATTCGCCATGAAACCGGACACGACGATCTGGGCCAAGCCCTCGTAGACGCCGAAGAGAAGCAGACC
>CAIYXO010000245.1 GCA_903930165.1 uncultured Verrucomicrobiota bacterium
CGGCATCACCCTCGAGAAGGGGGCCCAGAAGGCCAACTGGGGCCGGCGCCCGCTCACCGACAAGATGATCCAGTACGCCCTCAACGACGTGCTGCATCTGCGTCCCCTGGAACGGCGGCTGCGGTCAAGGCTCGAGGAACTGGGCCGGCTCGAATGGCACCAGCAGTCGTGTGCGCGGCTGATCGAGGACTGCTGTCAACCGGAGAAGGTCGACGAGAATTCCGTCTGGCGTTCCAAAGGCCACGACAAGCTCGATCCACTGGGGCTGTCCGTCCTGCGGGAAGTCTGGCATTGGCGGGAAAAGGACGCCTTCCGGACCGGACGCCCGCCGTTCTTCATCCTGAAGCACGAGACGATGGCGGAGATCGCCGCGGAGGCCGCCTCCAAGAACTCCACACGAAGCCTGGCACTGCCCCATTTCCTCACACCGAAGCGCCGTTCCGACCTGGTCGCGGCGGTGCGGCGGGGCTTGGAGGTGCCGGAGGAACAGCGTCCTAGGCCGATCCGCGTCCATTCGCGCAGAATGACCCGCGAGGAACTCGACGAGGCGGACCGCATCGGAAAGCGGCGGGACCAGAAAGCCCGGGAATTGGGAATAGACCCCACCCTCATCGCCTCGAAGGCGACTCTCTTCGCATTGGGACGCAACGATCCCGGGGCTTGGGACGACCTTCTCAACTGGCAATACGACCTGCTGTCCGACCGGTCCGCCTGAGACGCGCGGATTCCCCGCCCCGCAAGGGAATCCCCGAGTCAACCCAGGCCGGCCTTGGCCGACTCGGCGGTGGCCACGGATTCCAGCTTCTTGAAGTTCCCGGCCTCGCAGCACGAGACAAAGGTCTCGGTGGAACGCTTCAATTCCTCCCAACGGGCGCGGATCTTCCGGGCCTCGCCTTCGTCGATGTGGTTGTCCGCCGCGGCGCTGGCGATGACCGCGAGGAGGTCGGCGAACTCCTGCACCACGCCATTCGTGGCCGGGATGAGGTAGTCCGGGTGCGAGTGATGGGTCTTCGGGTTGCGGATGAAGAAGCCCCCGGTCCTCTGGCAGAGCCAATGGATCAACCGCAGATCCCGGGTGCTCTGGGTGAGCTGGTCCATGCGGTCCAACGGATTGTAGGAGGCCGTCATGGCCTCCGGATCCGGCTTCTCCGCCCACTTGTAGATCAAAGAGAGCGAGAGGTTCATGTCGGAAGCGATCTGCTTCGCGCTGGTGGACTTCAACACCTCCCGCATCACCTCGTGGGATTCCATGAGCCGGTTGTTAGCAGGCCCACCGACGATTGGGAAGTCGGACGCGGAGATTCCGCGTGATCCGGCGGCGGTGGCCGTGCTTCCGTCCTCCGGTGACACCGACCGTCATCCTCGCGTGCGTCGCGGCGTACTTCGCCGTGCTCATCGGCGTCGCGTGGTGGACAGGGCGGAAAGCCGGAAACGAAGGCTACTTCCGGGGCAATCGCCGGTCCCCATGGGTGGTGGTGGCGCTTGGCCTGATCGGCGACTCCCTCTCCGGGGTCAGCTACATCTCCGTCCCGGGAAAGGTGGCGCGGGACCATTTCGAATACCTCGCGGTCGTCTTCGGCTACGCCATGGGATACCTGGTGATCTGCGGGATACTCCTCCCGCTCTACTACCGGCTGGGCCTCACGTCGATCTATGGCTTCCTCGGACAACGCTTCGGCCCGGCCGCCCAGAAGACGGGCTCCGGATTCTTCCTGCTCTCCCGAGTGTTCGGATCGTCCGCCCGGCTCCTCCTTTCGATCACGGTCTTCCAGACCTTCGTCTTCGACGCCTGGGGCGTTCCGTTCTGGACCACGGCGGCGGTCATCATCGGACTGATCCTGGCCTACACCCTTCAGGGCGGGATCAAGACCCTGGTCTGGACCGACACCATCCAGAGCGGCTTCCTGGTGCTGGGGGTGGTCGTCTGCGCCGGCTCGTTGCTGAGTGAGCTCGGGATCGGACCGCAGGAACTGGCCCGGATGCTCCGGTCGGCGCCGGAGACGGCGATCTACAACGGCGACTGGCGCAGTGCCGGGTTCTTCTGGAAGCAGTTGGTCTCCGGGGCCGCGATCGCGGTCGTGATGACCGGGCTGGACCAGAACAACATGCAGAAGACTTTGTCGTGCAAGACCCTGTCGGACGCCCGCAAGAACTTCGCCCTGTTCACGCCGATCATGGTCCTGGTGAATCTGGCGATCCTGGTCCTGGGCGCCCTGCTCTTCCGGTTCGCGGCGGAACGCGGGATCGGGATACCGGAGCGGACGGACGAGCTGTTTCCGAGGATTGCCCTGCAACACCTGGGCACCGTCACCGCGGTGGTCTTCCTGCTCGGATTGACCGCGGCGACCTTCAACAGCGCCGACTCGGTGCTGACCACGCTCACCACCAGCTTCTGCGTGGACTTCCTCGGATTCGAACAGCGCAAGGACCTGAACGAGGCGGCACGGATGGCGTTGCGACGCCGGGTCCACGTCGCGTTCGCCGTGGTGCTCCTGGCGACGATCCTGATCTTCCGGAGCCTGGCGGACGGCCTGCCGCTCATCGACGTGGTGCTCAAGGTCGCCGGCTACACCTACGGTCCGCTGCTCGGGCTCTTCTTCATCGGACTGGCCACCCGAATCCGGGTTTCCGGAGCCGTGATCCCGGCCGTGGCCATTTTTTCAGCGCTCGCGACCGCCTGGCTGGAGGCGAACAGCTCGCAGTGGCTCTCGGGGTACAGGTTCGGATTCGAGCTGCTCCTGCTGAACGGGACCTTTACGGCCGCGGCTTTGACCGTTTGCTCCCTGATGGGTCGGAAGGACAATCGCGCTTGCTCTTGAGTCGGCCGATTCGGAACTTCCAGCACGCGAACTCCAGAGGAGTCGTCACGGGCCTGCAGGCCCGCATCGGCATCCCCGTCACCCCATGAATTTCACATGCAGGTCCTGCGGCTCCGGCTCGGGTCGGCTCATCCTCGACCTTGGAAACCAACCGCTGGCCAACAACCTTCTTTCCCCGGTCGACCTGGGAGGCGAGGAACCACGGTTTCCTCTCCGGCTCGCCCTGTGTGAGCATTGCCACCTGCTCCAGATCACCGACATCGTCCCGCCAGTCCAACTCTTCTCGGAGTACCTCTACTTCTCCTCCTTCTCCGACGCCTTGCTGAAGCATTCGAAGGAGGCCGTGGACCGCCATCTCGCCGACTTCAACCTCGGGGCTTCCAGCCTTGTGGTCGAGATCGCCAGCAACGACGGCTATCTGCTCCGCAACTTCGTCGGTGCCGGCGTTCCCTGCCTCGGCATCGATCCCGCCGCCAACATCGCCAAGGTCGCCGTCGAGAAGGGCATCCCCACACTCAACCGGGTCTTCGGCGTCGAACTCGCCACGGAACTGGCTTCCGAGGGGCGCCAGGCCGACCTGATCCTTGGAAACAACGTCTTCGCCCATGTCCCCGACACCAACGGCTTCGTCGCAGGACTCGCCGCCCTCCTGAAGCACGACGGCCGGATCGCCCTCGAGTTTCCGTACGGCTGCGACCTGGTGGAACACACCGAGTTCGACACGATCTACCACGAACACGTCTTCTACTTCACCGCCACCGCGCTCAGGCCCCTCTTCGAAAGGCACGGACTCGAGCTGTTCCATGTCGAGAGGTACCCGATCCACGGCGGCTCGCTGCGACTTTTCGCCGGACATCGCGGTGTCCACCCGATCCGCGACAGCATCCGGGACCTCCTCGCCGAGGAGACGTCCAAGGGCGTCCACACGGTGGCCTACTACGAGGCCTTCGGCGACCACG
>CAIYXO010000246.1 GCA_903930165.1 uncultured Verrucomicrobiota bacterium
CCTCATCGAATTGCTGGTGGTCATCGCGATCATCGCCATCCTTGCCGGGATGCTCCTCCCGGCCCTGGGGAAGGCGAAGGAGAAGGCCAAGTCCGCCAACTGCATGAGCAACCTGCGCCAGGTCATGATCGCGGAGGGGCTGTACGCATCGGACAACCAGAGCCGGCTGACTCCGACGTTCTGGGTCCGGGGGAACAACGTGGACCGCAAACTCTGGTTCAACTTCCTCAAGCCGTACCTGCAGACCACCAACATCGTCATCTGCCCGACCCGGACGCCGGGCTTCAACCGCGCCTGGGCGATCTACGCATCGGAGCAGCCGGACAAGTTGATCTCGAACTACTCCATGAATTTCAAGGTCGGTGGATGCGACTGGCCGGCGGTTTGGGACGTGAAGGATTATCCTTCGATCCGGGATTCCGCGTACATCTCTCCCGCCGGGACCGCGGTCATCACCGATGGGGGATCCAAGCCGCGGACCGCCGACATCCGGGATCCGCTGAAGTGCGTGACCGAAAAGACCCCGGAGAAGCCGGGAGCCTGGGTGCTGCATGATCCGCTGAACGACGCCCCGTGCACCGGTTGCGTCACCTCGGACGACCCCAACTGGGGTGGGCCGCACGCGCGTCACGCCGGGCGCAGCGTGGTCACCTTCGGGGACGGACACACCGAGAACATCAAGCCCTCCCGCTGGTATTGGGCGGGAACCCCATGGCTGGATCCCGCCCGTGGCGGCCAGTAGCGGCGGGCGTTCCACCACAATTCCGGACCGCGCGAGGCTGAATTCCTGATCCCGTAGGTCGTCGGACGGTTACCGCATTTGACACGGCGGACCGCTGCCGCGGTACTCTCCCGTCACGCAACACGCATGAATCGACTTGCCGTCCTCCCGGCCCTTGCCGCCCTCGCCCTGCCGTTCTCCGCCGCCGGAGCGGTGGATTTCCGCAGGCAGGTCCGTCCCATCCTCGAAGTCTATTGCCTCAAGTGCCACGGAGCCGAGAAGCCGAAGGCCGGGCTTTCCCTGGTCACCCGCGCCGATGCGCTCAAGGGCGGTGAAGGTGGCCCATCCATCGTTCCGGGCGATCCGGCCAAGAGCCCGCTTTACACGACCACAGCCCTTCCGGATGGGCATGACGACCTGATGCCGCCGAAGGGTGAACGCCTCAATCCAGGGCAGCAGGAGGTCCTGAAGACTTGGATTCTCGAAGGGGCCACCTGGCCCGAAGACCAGAAGCTGTCGCAGAAGGAGAAGGTCGACTTCGTGAAGGACGTGAAGCCGATCTTCGAAGTGCACTGTGTGGCCTGCCACAAGGACGGTCATGCAAAGGGCGACCTGCGCATGGATGTGAAGTCGGAGTTCTTCAGCTCGAAGACGATCGTCCCGGGCGACTCGGGGGCGTCCAAGGTCTACACCACCACGATCCTCGCCGCGGATCACGACGACCTCATGCCACCCGCGAAGAAGGGCGGGCCCCTGCCGAAGGCGAAGACCGACCTCATCCGCGACTGGATCGACCAGGGCGCGGCTTGGCCGGACGGTGTCACCCTTTCCCAGAAGGAGGCCGGATCCACGTTGACGCGCGATCCCCAGGCGATGCTGGAGGCGATCCATGCCCTGGTTGCGGCGAAGTCCACGGAGAGCACGGCGGGAGAAATGAAGTCCTATGCCGAACCGATTCCCGGCACCTCGGTACAATTCGACCTGGTCCCGATTCCGGGCGGAGAGTTCGAGATGGGCACTCCGGACGGTGAACCGAAGCGCAAAGGCGACGAAGGTTCCCGGCGGAAAGTGAAGATCGAGCCGTTCTGGATGGGGAAGACCGAGGTCACTTGGAACGAGTATGAGCTCTTCCAGTTCCCGTCCTTGGAGAAAGGCACCAACGTACCGACCGAGCGCATGGAGCGTGAGCTGTGGCTGGCCTATCCCGATCTGGTGCCCGCCAATGCCACTCCCGGCAAGAACCCCTATGTGGGCAAGGAAGCCGACGCCGTCTCGCGTCCGACCACTCCGTATGTCGAGATGAGTTTCGGGATGGGCAAGGAGGGCTTTCCGGCCATCTCGATGACCCACTATGCCGCGGTGAAGTACTGCAAGTGGCTGACCGCCAAGACCGGCCATTTCTATCGTTTGGCCACCGAAGCGGAATGGGAATACGCCTGCCGTGCCGGAACCACCACCCGCTATTCTTTCGGCGACGACGAATCGAAGCTCGGAGAGTACGGATGGTTCTACACCAATTCCGACGGCAAGTACCAACAGGTGGGCAAGAAGAAGCCGAATCCCTGGGGCCTCCACGACATGCATGGCAACGTGGCCGAATGGGTCCTGGACGCCTATGTCGACGATTACTCGAAGGTGGGTGAAGCGACCTATGTGCCCGGTTTCGCCGAGTATCCGCATGTGGCCCGAGGCGGATCTTGGGACGACGAGGCCGACATCCTGCGGAGCGGAGCCCGTCGTGCGAGCGACTCGAGTTGGAAGATGAGGGACCCCCAGTTGCCCAAGTCGAAGTGGTACCTCACCGACGCCCAATTCCTCGGATTCCGGGTGGTCCGTCCGCTGAAGGTTCCGCCCCGCGAGGATTTCGAGAAGTACTGGACCAGTTTCACCCCGAAGCCCTGAAGACCCGCCATGTCTAATCTCATCATCTTGAACCGTCGGCGATTCCTCCAGACCGGCGCGATGGCCGGGGCCGGCTTCCTCGCAGGATGCCAGTCGCAGCCCCTGGCCCGACGGATATCCGCCAACGGGAAACTCAATCTGGGCATCGTCGGCGTAGCCGGGCGGGGCGGGGAGAACCTGGCGGGCGTCGCCGGAGAGAACATCGTGGCCCTCTGCGACGTCGACGCCACGCGTCTCGCCGCCGCAAAGTCCAAGTTCCCCTCCGCGGACACCTGCTCGGACTATCGCCGGCTCCTGGATCGGACCGACCTGGATGCGGTCGTGGTCAGCACTCCCGACCACACGCACGCGGTGATCGCCACGGCCGTACTGGCCTCAGGGCGGCATCTCTACTGCGAGAAACCTGTCACACACACCATTTCCGAAGCCCGAGCCCTTGCGGCCAAGGTGCGGAAGTCGGGACGGGTCACACAGACCGGCAACCAGATCCATTCCGAGCAGAATTACCGACGGGTCGTGGAACTGATCCGTTCCGGAGCGATCGGCGAGGTTTCCGAGGTCCACCATTGGGCGGGCTCGGTCTGGGATACCCGACCCTTCCCCGCCGCGGAACCGATCCCGGCTGGACTGGATTACGAACAGTGGCTGGGCCCGGTGCAACCGGTGGGCTTCAGCAAGGAATACGTCCCCTTCAACTGGCGGCGATGGTGGCATTTCGGAGGCGGGACGCTTTCCGACTTCTGCTGCCACCACATGGACCTAGGCGTCTGGGCGTTGGATCTCGACCTCCCCACACGCATCTCCGCGGAGGGCCCCCCGCCCGACCGCCACTGCGCACCGACTGGGATGGTGGTCCACTACGACTTCCCGGCCAAAGGCTCCCGTCCGGCGGTAAAGATGCATTGGTACAGCGGCTCTTCCCGTCCGAAGGTTGCCGGCACGCCCGACTTGTCCAAGTGGGGTGGAGGAACCCTCTTTGTGGGTTCGAAGGGTCTTCTGCTGGCCGACTATGGCCGTCGGATGCTGCTTCCCGAGGACAAGTTCCGGGGACACGTGGCGCCAGCGCCCACGATCCCCAACTCGATCGGTCACCACGCGGAGTGGATCCGCGCCTGCAAGGGCGAGGGGTCGCCCGGTTCCCCGTTGACCTACGGCTGCCTGCTGACGGAAATCGGACAACTTGGGAACCTGGCCCATCGCACCGGCAAGGTCATCGATTGGGACGCCGCCGGCATGAAGGCCCGCGGTTGCCCCGAGGCGGACAACCTCATCCACCATCACTACCGCAAGGGTTGGAAACTCTCCTGATCACCATCAACAACACCTTCCTCAAGACACCATGAAACGTCTGACCCTTTTCGTGTCGATCCTGGCCACCGTCTGCGCGACCGCTTTGATCGCCCAGGACACCATTCCTCCGTTTCCGACCCGACCCGTCCCCAAGGCGGAAGGGGCCGGCACCCAGAACCTGGACGCGGCCGCCTGGGAGAAGCTGCGCGCCGGAACCAACTGGGTGGTTCTCGACGTCCGAAGCCCATCCGAGTTCGCGGAAAGCCACGTCCCCGGAGCCATCAACGTCGACGTCCGTTCCAAGTCCTTTGCCGAGGATGTCGCCAAGCTCGACAAGGCGAAGTCCTACCTCGTGTATTGCGGGAGCGGTTACCGGAGCGCCAAGGCCTGCACGCAGATGAGCGGCCTGAAGTTCAAGGAGACCGCGAATCTGCTCGGAGGCATCGGTGCCTGGATCGACGCGGGCAACAAACCGACGGGTGCCGCCAAGCCCGCCAAGTGAGCGAGGGCCCCAAGGCGTTTTTTTGGGAGTATTTCCAAAAAACCCCTTGAGCCCAGCCCCGGCGTTTGAGTTCATTCGCGTCCCCGCCCGCTGGGCGGCGCAGGCCACAGGGGTAGGATGCCGGAGTGGTCAATCGGAACAGACTGTAAATCTGTCGGGCTAACGCCCTACGAAGGTTCGAATCCTTCTCCTACCACCACCTGCGCCTCGTCACTTGTCCGGTTGCCGAATCCCGGCCAACCGTTTTCCGGTCCGACTGCTTCCAGATCGTTGGCGTTCCCGCACTTTTCCGGTCCCTGAGGGCGGTTCCTTGGGCGGCTTCAGCAACTGGTCGGCACTTCCTGGATCACCTCGACGCAATGGGGGATCGCGGGCGCAACGAAGCCGAGACATTCCACGGCTCCCCTGGGCTTGCCCGGCAGGCAGACCACGAGGCTTCGGTCCACCACGGCGGCCAGGCATCGGGAGAGGATCGCGTTCCGCGTGATCTTGAGGCTTTCCATCCGCATGACCTCGCCGAATCCGGGCAACTCCCGGATGCAGATCTCCCGGACCGCCTCCGGGGTCACGTCGCGGAGCGCCACCCCTGTTCCGCCGGTGGTGAGGATCAACTGGCAGCCTTTGGCCGCCTGGGAACGGATCGCACGCTGGATGTCCGCCTTCTCGTCCGGTACCAGCGCCTCGTCCAAGACCACCCAGCCATGCCCCAAGGCCGCTTCCTTCAAGGCGGGCCCGCCCAGGTCGTCGTAGAGGCCCCGCGAGGCGCGGTCGGAGATGGTGATGATTCCGGTCTGGATCTTCATGCGCTGTATTGGAGCGGATAACCGTTGGCGAAGCAGGCCGGAAAACGGAGCGACAAGGCCTCCGGTCAGATGCGTTTCGCCGTCGCGAAGGCCGGGCGGCGACGTTCCTGGATGAAGGCGATCGCCAGCGCCAGGGCGTCGGCCGCGTCCGGACCCGGCAACTCCTCCAGCGAAAGCCTCCGCTGGACCATCTTCGCCACCGCGATCTTCTGGGCGGCGCCGTAGCCGACGATCGCCTGCTTCACCTTTCGCGGGGCGATCTCGTGGACCGGGATCCCGGATGCGGCCACCGCGGCCAAGGCCGCTCCCCTTGCCTCGCCCATGATCAGGGCCGTCTGGAGGTTCTGGGCGAAGAAGAGCCCCTCGCAAGCGCACTCCGAAGGTTGGAAACGCGCCATGACGCCGGAGATCTCCTTCCCGATCTCGCCGAGACACCGGGTGCGCTCCCATCGTTCCGGGCAACGGATCGTTCCCGACGCCAGGTGAACCGGCTCCGGCTCGGCGACACGGACCACTCCCCAACCCGTTCCCCGCAGGGAGGGATCGATGCCGATCACGATTGTGCCCAGCGGGATCAGCGTCACTTCCGTGGAAGGAACCGAAGCGGTGCCCACGCCGGCTTTCGCAGCACCTCCGCCGGAGATCCGCGCAGTCATCGCGGCGAATTGTTTCGGGCTGATTCCCACGTCCGGACCATCAAACGCGGTCGCTGGCCGGCTGGAAACCGGATTTCAGGGGCCACCGGCAGAAAGGCGGCATCAGGCCTTTCCCCGAGCCGGGACGCACTCGGCGATCCATTCGAGGTAGTCGGCGCCTCCGGAGTCGATGTCCACGGCGACGAACTGGGGCGTCTCGTAGGGATGAATGTCGCGCACGGTCCGTTGAAGTGCCGTCAAGCGACTCCGGCGGGTCTTGAGAATCAGCAACCATTCCTGGCCGATTTCCATCCGGCCTTTCCAGAGATAGTGGGATTCCAGCCCCGGCAGGATCTGCACGCAGGCGGCCAGCCGTGCCTCGAGCACCGCGTTGGCGACACGGCGCGCGGTCCTGCGATCGGGGACCGTGACTAGTACGATGGAGACGGCAACGCGGATGCCCATGAGGGGATCCATACCGGGACGGTCGGCGCAGAGCCAAGCAGGTTCCTAGGCCAGGCTGCCGTCGAGGGCCTCGCGAACCGCACGGAGCAGAATCGAAGGCGTGTAGGGCTTCTGCAGGAACCCCATGGATCGCGAGCTGTTCTGGCTGAGGGCCTCGCCGCCGTACCCACTGGTCAACAGGATCCGAAGGGAACCGCGCTCGCCGCGAAGCCGCCGGGCCAGGTCGATGCCGCTCACGCCGTGAGGCATCACCATGTCCGTCACCAGCAGCCGGATGGACTGCCGATGCTGGGACCAGACGCCCAGTGCCTCGACTCCGGACGCCGCGGTCAGAACCCTGTAGCCGGCCTCGTCGAGGACCTTCACCGTGAGCTGGAGCACGGACGGATCGTCCTCCACGACCAGGATGGTTTCCGAGCCGACATCCGCGGAAGGGTCGCTGGCCACCGACGGCTTGGGAACCGCGGAAACCGAGGATCCGCTGGCGAGTGCCGGGAAATGGACGTGGAAGGCGGTTCCGGCACCAGGTCGGCTTTCGACATGGATCCAGCCGAGGTGCTGACGGACGATTCCATAGACCGTAGCAAGCCCGAGGCCGGTACCCTTGCCCACCTCCTTGGTGCTGAAGAACGGTTCGAAGATGTGCGGAAGATGTTCCGGATCGATCCCGGTCCCGGTGTCGCGCACGGTGAGGCACACATACTCCCCCGGAGCCGCGTCGGGATGCCGGGGAGGTTCAGACGACGTGACCAGGACGGTGGACGTCGCCACCGTGAGCTGGCCGCCCTTGGGCATCGCGTCACGGGCGTTGATTGCGAGGTTCAACAGCACCTGCTCCATCATCCCGAGGTCGGCGCTGACCCTCGGCAGCCCGTTCACCGACACCGCCTGCAGCACGATGTGGTCGCCCAGGAGACGGAGCAGCGTCCTGGAGAACCCGGAGACGACCTCGTCCATTTGCAGCTCCGTGACCACCGGCGCGTGCTTCCGGCTGAAAAGAAGCAGCTGGCGGGTGAGGCGCGCCGCCCGGCCGGAAGCGGCGAGGATCTCCTCGACCAACTCCGGGGCCACGGCGACTCGCGACTGGAGCAGGGCAGCGTTTCCCTCGATGACGGTGAGGAGGTTGTTGAAGTCGTGGGCGACGCCGCCGGCGAGCTGGCCCACGGCTTCCATCTTCTGGGCCTGCAACAGACGGGACTCCAGTCCCCGGCGGGTCTCGTCGGCCCGCACCCGGTCGCTGACGTCCCTGCAGGTCACCGTGAACAGCCATTGGCCATCGAGCAGGGACTTGGAAATCGAGGCCTCCAGCGGGAACTCCTCCCCGTCGGCCCGGAGACCGACGATCGTCGTGATGCGTCCGATTTCACGGGAGTCTTCGGCACCATCGGCGAATGAACGGAAATGCTCCGGATGACGCTCGCGGAACCGCTCCGGCATGAGCACCTCGATGGCCTGTCCGCGGACCGACTTGAAGGACCGTTTGAAGATCCGCTCGGCGGCAGGGTTGAAGAGAACGATCCGCCGCGAGCCGTCGACGCTGATGATGGCGTCCATGGCGGAAAGGATGACGCTCTCGAGCCTCTTCCGGTGCTGCTCGGACTCCTGGGCGGTTCGCCTGCCCGCGGTGACATCCTCCATGAGGAACACAGAGCCGCCGATGCGGCCCTCGTCGTCGTGCCAAGGTCTCGCTTCCCACCGGAACCAACGGAGGCCCCCTTCGGCGTCGGTCGTCTGCTCGGACTCGGAGCCTAGGACTTCCCCGCAGAGCACACGTCGCCAGGCCTCCTCCCACTTGGCGGGCATGCGGGAGAAGTTCGTCGGTGGGCCCGATGGTTCCCCGGGCCGGGCGACAGGGCCGAACTCCGTCGTCCAACGCCGGCTGGCCGCGAGGCACCGCCTCTGGAGGTCGAACATGGCGAGGGCCGCGGGAGCGCGCTCCACGAAGACCTGGAGCCTGCGCTCGCTCTCGCGCAATGCCGCATCCGTCCGTCCCTGCTCGGCCCGCAGGGTGGTGATCATCAGTCCCAGGAATGCGTTGCCGACGATGAAGGCCCAGAGGACGAAGGTCGCGTTGCCTTGGCCTTGGATGTGGAAAGGTCCCCTCCCGAGGGCGGTCGCCAGGGCGGCGACGCCGGAGACATAGACGGAAGCCGCCGTGGCCCCGGCCACGCCGAAACGGAACGCGGCCCAGACCACCAAGGGACCGGTGACCAGGGTCAAAGGAAGCAGGCGACCCACATCGGACTCCGGTCTGAAGGCGAGCCAACCGACTGCCACATACGACGCGACGAACAGCGTCACCTCACGTCCCCTGGACAACAGGGATGTGATGTCGGAGCGGCGGACGGCGAGCAGGAAGGAGCCTATCGTGAGAACACCACCGGTGTCCCCAAGCCACCATCGAAGGAAGGTGAGGCCTGCGCGGGGCATGGTGATCACGTCGGACAGGAGGAGGCCGAGAGTCCCGCCAAGGCCCGACACCATCATGCCGACGAACGCCGCGAGGCCGAACATCGCGCCGTCCCTGCGGGTCTGGAAAGTGGTGTCCACCCGCATCCGGTCCAGGATCCGTCCAACGACCAGCGGGGCGGCGGCATTGGTGGACGCGAGGAGGGTCGAAACCCACCAGGGATGGTCCAGCGACCGTTCGGCGAACAAGGCACCGAGAAAGACCCCGATCCAGGAGCCGCTTCCCCACCGCGAGACGGCCGCCACCGCGAGACCGGTCGCGGGCCAAACCAGCGTCGTGCTGTCGACGGGATCGCGCAGGACCAGTCCAAAC
>CAIYXO010000247.1 GCA_903930165.1 uncultured Verrucomicrobiota bacterium
GAACTGGAGAGCGATCCCGCCACGGCCGCGTGGGCCCTCCATGCTTTGGCCGCGGCCGCGGGGCCGCAGTCCACGCCCAGCGCCGCGGTTTCCAAGGCGATGGACCGGTTGCTCGCCCAGGAGGAATCCCTCACCGCCTACTCCCGTGCGTTGGGAGCCATCGCGTTGAACCGCTTCGGCCGCGCCCAGGACGCGAGGCGTTGGGTGGTGAACCTGGAGAACGGCGTGGTCCGCGACGACGCAGCCGCGCCCGGACTCCCGGGAACCGGGCCCGCTTCCGCCACCGTGGCCACGGCCCATTGGGGGCGCGACACCGGCTGGCATCGATGGCAGGACGGCCCGGTGGAGTCGACCGCCACCGTGTTGCGGGCCCTTTTGGCGATCGACCCGGCGAACAAGCTTGCCGTGCCCGCGGCCACCTGGCTCCAGCGCAACCGCCGCGGTGCCCAGTGGAACAACACCCGCGACACCGCGCTCACCGTGCTCGCGTTGAACGACTGGCTCCGCGTCACCGGCGAGGCCAAGCCGGATCTCGCGTTCCGCGTCGAGGTCGACGGACGGACCCTCGCCGAGGCCGACGTGCGCGGAAAGCCGCTGTGGGACATCCGCCGGTCCTTCGAGGTGCCTGCGGAGTGGCTCACGGGCACCCACGTCGTCCGCATCCGCCGGACCGCCGGAACCTCCCCGATCCACGCCGCCGTCCAGGCCCGGTGGTTCTCGACCGAGGAGCCGGTCAAGGCCCTGGGACACGAGCTTTTCCTGCGACGCGACTACTTCCGTCTGGTCCCAAGGGAAACCCTCCTGCGCGGCACCGTGCTCGACCGCGTGCCGCTCGCCGACGGCGAGTCGGTCCGGTCCGGCGACCGGATCGAGTCCGTGCTGACGATGGAGACCAAGAACGAGGGCGAGTACCTGCTCCTCGAGGACACCAAGCCCGCGGGGTTCGAGGCGGTCGAGCAGCGGAGCGGCGGCGGGGCCGTCCTGCGGGAACTGCGCAAGGCCGCGGCGGGCGCGCCCGCAACCAAGGGAGGTCGGGAACCGGACCACTACGGCGACCGCACGGCGTCGGCCCATGCCGAATGGCGGGACCGCCACGGCGCCTTCTTCGTGGACCGCATCGGCCAGGGATTCTGGGAACTGCGTTCGGAGTTCCGGGCGGAACGGCCCGGCCGCTTCCACGCCCTGCCCGCCACCGCGGAGGCGATGTACGTCCCCGAACTCCGCGCGAACGGCGACGAAGTCCGGCTCGAGGTCCACGACTGAACCGACAACCAACGGGATGGATGACGGACCTCGCGCCAAAAAACGCCGAGACTCGAACGGGAAGTGCCCTTCGAGGCCGAAACGGTGAACGGCGCTGAAGGATCGGCCCAACCGGCGGGAAACCCATGTTTCCCTTCCCGTAGCTTCGCGGCTTGGCGCCTTTGCGTGAGGGTCCCCCCTTTCCGCAGGGGTCCGATTGCGCGGCGCCTCGGGATCAACCGGAGCGGCGCGCCATGCAGATCAGGTCGTCGACGCGGCCGTCGAGGATGCGGGCACCGACCTTGCGTCCTTCGAATTCGAACCCGCGGCTCCGATACAATTCCAAGGCCACCGTGTTCGAGGCGTAGGCCTCCAATTCGACCCGGGTGAATCCCGCGCGCGGTGCCAAGGCGAGGGCCGCGTCGAGCAGGGCGCCGCCGATCCCCTTGCCCCGCCATTCGGCCACCACGCCCATTCCCAGGCGGCCGTTGTGGCGGAATCCTTCGAAGGGCGCGAGCGGCACGATGTCGCACCATCCCACCACCGTGCCCCGGAACCGCGCCGCCACCGCGGGATGTCCCCGCAGGAGGTTGTCCCGGACGAACCCCCGCGTGGCGTCCTCCGGAAAGGCCTCCAACGTCATCAGCCAGCGACGCTCCGCGGCGACCGATCCCACGGCCGCCCGGAAGCCCGGGATGTCCGCCTCGGTCAGGCCGACGATCTCGATGCCGGGAGGAAGGGGCTTCATGCGACGACCAAGGCGGGACGGAGGTCGGCCCGCCATCCGGTTCACTGGGAGCAGCGGAAGGCGGTCACGCTCATCGGCGGCAGCACGAACTCCGCGGAGTAGCGCTGGTTGTGCACCGCGTAGTCCTGGGCCAGCACGCCCGATCCGGCATTGCCCTGGTTGGATCCGCCGTACACCGCGGCGTCGGAGTTGAAGACCTCCTGCCAGCGGCAGGCCTTGGGCAGCCCGACGCGGTAGCTCGGATGCGGCCTCGGGGTGAGGTTCAGCACCACGAGTAGGTGCGAACCGGAATCGCGGTCGTGGCGGAGGAAGCTGAGCACGCTGTTCGCCGCGTCGCTGCAGTCCACCCACATGAAGCCGTCCGCCTCGTAGTCGCCCCGCCACAACGCGGGCTCCTGCCGGTAGAGCGCGTTGAGGTCCGAGACGAGCTTCTGGATCCCGGCGTGGTAGGGACCCTGTTCCAACAGCCACCAGTCCACCTCGCCGTTCGCGTTCCACTCCGCGGTCTGGCCGATCTCGCACCCCTGGAAGATCAGCTTCTTGCCGGGGAAGAACCACTGGTAGGCCAGCAGGCAGCGCAGGTTCGCGAACGCCTGCCAGTCGTCGCCCGGCATCCGCCGGCGCAGCGAGCCCTTGCCGTGCACGACCTCGTCGTGGGACAGCGGCAACACGAAGTTCTCGTGCGCATGGTAGAGCATCGCGAACGTGAGGTCGTTCTGGTGGTAGCCCCGGTGGATGGGGTCCCGCTTGAAGTAGCCCAGCGTGTCGTGCATCCAGCCCATGTTCCACTTCATGGTGAAGCCGAGGCCTCCGATCCAGGGCGGACGCGACACCATCGGCCAAGAGGTGCTCTCCTCGGCGATGGTCACCACGCCCGGGTGCTCCGTGCCGACGAGGTGGTTCACGTGGCGGAAGAACTCGATGGCCTCCAGGTTCTCGCGGCCGCCGTGGCGGTTGGGGATCCATTCGCCCTCCTTGCGCGAGTAGTCGAGGTAGAGCATCGAAGCCACGGCGTCCACGCGCAGGCCGTCCACGTGGTAGCGCTCGCACCAGAACAGCGCGTTCGCGGCGAGGAAGTTCCGGACCTCGTGACGGCCGTAGTTGAAGATCAGCGTGCCCCAGTCCTGGTGGGCCCCCTGCCTCGGATCCTCGTGTTCGTACAGGGCCGTGCCGTCGAACCGGGCCAACGCCCAGGTGTCCCTCGGGAAATGCCCCGGCACCCAGTCGATGATCACCCCGATCCCCGCGTCGTGGAGCGCGTCCACGAGGTACTGGAAGTCGTCCGGCGTCCCGTAGCGGCTGGTGGGGGCGTAGAAGCCCGTCACCTGGTAGCCCCAGCTCGGATAGTACGCGTGTTCCGAGACCGGCATCATCTCGACATGCGTGAATCCGGTCTTCCGCAGGTAGTCGATCAGGGGACCGGCGATCTCACGGTACCCCGGCGAGGTGTCCACCGACTTCTTGCGCCAGGAGCCTAGGTGGAACTCGTAGATGCTCATCGGCGCCCGCAGCGGTTTCGTCCGCGAACGGCGTTCCATCCACGAGGCGTCGTTCCACGAGTGCCGACGCGTGTCCCACACGATCGCCGCCTGCTTCGGCGGCTGCTCGAAGAACTGGCCAAACGGATCGGTGTTCAGCTTCAGGGCCCCGGTGGCGTCCAGGATCTCGAACTTGTAGAGCGCGCCGTCCCCGACCCCGGGCACGAAGATCTCCCACACGCCGCTCGCGCCGAGCTGGCGCATCGCATGCCGACGCCCGTCCCAGCCGTTGAAGCTGCCCACCACCGAAACCCGCCGGGCCGAGGGGGCCCAGACCGAGAAGGCCACGCCGGGCACCCCGTCCAGCATCACCTTCTGCGCGCCCAGGGCGTCGTAGAGTCGGCGGTGGCTTCCCTCGTTGAAGAGATGCAGGTCGGTCTCGCCCAGGGTCGGCCAGAACGAATAGGGATCCCGACCCTGCGTCACCGAGCAGTCCGCCCAGGTGACCTCCAGGTCGTAGGCGTACACCGACGTGGCGCCCCGGGTGGAGCCTTCGAAGAGGTCGGTGTCCCCGATGCGGTGCAGCTCGAAGGCCGGACGGGTCCGGTCGTGGACCGGCACGATCCGCACCTTCGCCGCGCCGGGGACCAGCGCGCGGCCGGCGAGTCCCAACCCGTTGCC
>CAIYXO010000248.1 GCA_903930165.1 uncultured Verrucomicrobiota bacterium
CGCCAGGTGCTCGGCGAGACCTGGGTCGACCATTACGGCGGCTACCGCAGCCAGGGAACCCGGGGAATCGTCGTCCCCGGCCAGGAGGCGCATCCGATCCTGCGCGGCGTCGATCCGCTGTGGGGTCCGTCCCACGCCTATGCCGTCACGAAGCTCGAAGGCGACAGCCAACCGCTGCTGATGGGGCAGCCGTTGATGGGGCTGCGTCCCGACGATGCTCCCGACTCCGGCAAGGCGCCGGTGCCGATCGCCTGGACCAAGACCTTCACCGGCACGTCGGGCAAGGCGGCCCGCGTCTTCACCACGACCCTGGGCTATGGCGACGACTTCCGTGAGGAGTCCATCCGGCGCCTGCTGGTGAACGCCTGCTACTGGTGCGTCGGACTGGAGGCGAAGATCCCCGCCAAGTCCGACGTGGCCACGGTGGGGAACTACTCGCCGCGGAAGAGCGACTTCGGCGGCTTCCGCCGCGGCGTGCGGCCCTCGGACCTCCAGCAGAACCTCAGCACCGACGACCTCGCCGACGTGCCGTTCAACGGGCGCGAGGCGGAGTTCTACCGGATCGTGGACGTTCCCATGCCGCCCGAGGCGGTGATGGAGGCGGGCAGCGTGCTCGAGTTGCCGGACGGACGACTTGCCGTCGGGACGCGCCGTGGCGAGGTCCATTTGGCGACCGGGGCCGGCACGACGCCGGCCGCTCCCAAGTGGACGCTCTTCGCGAGCGGCCTGACCGAGGTGCTCGGGCTCGCGTGGCGCGACGGGGAGCTGTACGCCACGCAACAGGGCGAGCTCACGCGGCTGCGGGACACCGACGGCGACGGCCGGGCGGACCGGTATGAGACGGTCAGCGACGCCTGGGCCTGGGGCGGCGAGCACGAGTACACCTTCGGATCGGACTTCGACCGGGACGGCGCGGTGTGGACCGTGCATGGGCTCACCGACAGCTACACCTCCGAGCGGCTCTTCCGCGGCTGGGCGCTCCGGCATTTCCCGGACGGACGGTTCGAGGTCATGGGAAGCGGCCTGCGCAGTCCCGGAGGAATCACCTTCAACGACGCCGGCGACGCCTTCTACGCCGAGAGCCAAGGGCCATGGAACAGCTCGTGTTCCATCAAGCACCTCCGTCCCGGCGGATTCCACGGACATCCCGCCGGCAACCGCTGGTACGACCAGGCCCCGGGAATGGGGAAACGTCCCGTCGATCCGCCCGGCGACGAGGCGAGCCGCCGCATTCCCTACGCCGCCGCCGAACCCGCCTTCGTCCTGCCCGCGGTCCTGCTTCCGTACAAGAAGATGGGCCAGAGCGCCTCGGCCTTGATGCCGGACCGCTCGGGCGGCCGGTTCGGTCCGTTCACCGGCCAGATCTTCGTGGGCGACTACACGTTGAGCCTCGTGTCCCGGGTCGACCTGGAGCAGGTCGACGGCGTGTACCAGGGCGCCTGCTTCCCGTTCCGCCAGGGCTTCGCCACCGGGCTGATCGGTGGGGCGCTCACCCGCGACGGACACCTCTTCGTCGGCGGCAGCAAGCGGGGTTGGCCGGTCCGCGGGCTTTCCGCCCGGGCGTTCCAGCGGCTCGACTGGACAGGCGTCGTCCCCTTCGAGGTGCACTCGATGCGCATCCGTCCCGACGGCTTCGAACTGCGCTTCACCCGTCCCGTGGACGCCGCCACCGCCGCCGATCCGGAGAGCTATCAGATGGAGACCTACACCCATCACTTCTACGGCGCCTACGGTGGTCCCGAGATCGAGCAGGCGGAGCAGCGGGTGGTGTCGGCGACGCCGTCCCCGGACGGACTCCGCGTCCGTTTGGTGGTCGACCGACTGCTCCCGGGCCACATCCATGAGCTAAACCTTCCGGGCCTGCGCGACCGCACCGGCGAACCCTTGCTGCATGAGGTCGCCTACTACACGGTGAACCGCATCCCGAAACCCTGATCCCGCGCCTCCGTCCCATGGTGTCCGCCGCATCCCGCGTCCTCCTGCTCGTGCTGCTCTTCGCGGGCCTCGCGCCTCGTGCGGTCGCCGCCGCGCTCCGGCCCAACGTGCTGCTGATCCTCGCCGACGACCTGGGCGTCGGCGACCACTCCTGCCTCAACACCAACAGCGCGTGGAAGACGCCGAACCTGGATCGCCTGGCGCGCGGGGGACGTGTGTTCACCGACGCCCATTCCGCGTCTTCGGTCTGCACCCCCAGCCGTCTCGCGCTGCTGACCGGGCGCTATGCCTGGCGTGGGCGTCTCAAGTCCGGAGTCCTCGACGGCTATGATCCCGCGCTCCTCGAGCCGCGTCGTCCGAACCTCGCCCGCTTCCTCCAGGGCCACGGCTACGCCACCGCGATGGTCGGCAAGTGGCACCTGGGTCTCGACTGGGTGCGGAAAGGGGAGGGGCGCGAGGACGTGGACTTCACCCGGCCGTTCGGCGGAGGGCCGCTCGCGCACGGGTTCGAGATGTTCCACGGGATCGCCGCCTCGCTCGACATGCCGCCCTACGCCTACCTGGAAGGCGACCGCGTGCCGGTGCCGCCGGACCGCCGGATCGAGGCCGGGAAGGCGCCGGCGATGTGGCGTGCCGGGGTCGTGGCGCCCGACTTCGTCCATGCCGAGGTGCAGGCCCGCCTCTTCGACCGGGCGCTCGGTTTCCTGGAGGCCCGTTCGCGTTCTTCCGACGGACGTCCGTTCTTCCTCCACCTCGCCCTCGCCTCGCCCCACACCCCGATCGTCCCCACCGCTGGATACGAAGGGCGGACCGGCACCACGGCCTACGGCGATTTCGTGGCCGAACTCGACGCCTCGGTGGGACGCCTGCTCGACCTGCTGGACCGCACCGGCCAGGCGGCCGACACGCTGGTGTTCTTCACCGCGGACAACGGCTGTTCCCCCGCCGCGGACCTCGCGGCGTTGGCCCGGTACCGTCACGACCCGAGCGCGGGCTTCCGCGGCCACAAGGCGGACCTCTTCGAGGGCGGCCACCGGGTTCCGCTGATCGTGCGTTGGCCCGGGCACATCCCGCCGGGAACGCGCTGCGCGGCGACGGTCGGGCAGGTGGACATCCTGCCCACGGTGGCCGAGGCCTTCCATCGCGGGATCTCGCGGCAGGTCGGCTTGGATGGCGTCAGCTTCCTTCCCCAGTTGCTCGGAACGAACACCACGCCAACGGGCCGCGACGGCTTGGTCCACCATTCGATCAACGGATCCTTCGCCCTGCGCGACGGCCGCTGGAAGCTGTTGCTGGCCCCCGATTCCGGCGGGTGGAGCGCGCCCCGTCCGGGCGATGCGGGAATCGCCGGGCTTCCGCGGTTCCAGCTCTACGACCTCGAGACCGACCCCGCGGAACGGACCAACCGGGTCGGGGAACACCCGGAGATCGTGCGTCGCCTCGGGCTTTCCCTGCGCCGGATCGTCGAGCGCGGCCGCAGTACGGCGGGTCCGGACGTGACCAACGACCTGAGCCGCCCCTGGCCGCAGGTCGGATGGACCAACGAGTTCGTTCCCTGAGTTCCCGATCCCTTCGGAGGGGATGGGCACGCTAAGCCGCCAAGCCGCAGGGGATCGGGAAGAGGACCGCTGGTCTCCGGTGGCGGAATTCTTCGCACCCTTGGCACCCTTGGCACCCTTGGTTGTGAACCCCGTTTCGTCCGCGAGCTCCGCGCCTCCGCGTGGGAAAAGGTCTCCTCCCTTTCGCCCGTCGCAGGAGACGCACCCGGAAGACGCACGCGGAGCCGCGGAGTTCGCGGGGGAGCGGGAAGGGAATCGCGGTTCTCCAGTGGCCGAACCAAACGCCGAGTGGCCACCGTTGATGCTTCGGGTCCCGCTGCTCCTTGGCGTCTTTGCGTTTCTGCGTGAGGTCCGTCTTCTTTCCCAATGAGGGGTTGGCTGGAGCTGCGGAATTCCAAACGATTCCTCCCATGCCGCGTCTCCTGTTCCTCTGCCTGTTGCTCCTCGCCTGGGTGCCCGCCGGAACGCAGGCGGCATCGGCGACCCGGCCGAACGTCCTGCTGATCGTCGCCGACGACCTGGGCTACTCGGACCTCGGCTGCTACGGCGGGGAGATCGCCACGCCGCATCTCGACGCGTTGGCCCGGGACGGACTGCGGTTCACGCAGTTCTACAACACCGCCCGCTGCTGGCCCTCACGGGCCGCGATCCTCACTGGGCGCTATGCCCAGGAAGTCCGCCGCGACGCCGTGGAAGGCGTGCCCAGTGGGACGTCGGGCACCCGGCCGCCTTGGGCTCGGCTGCTTCCCGAGATGTTGCGTCCCTTGGGATATCGCAACTACCACTCCGGCAAATGGCATGTGGACGGCAAGCCGTTGGAGAACGGGTTCGACCGCTCCTACAGCCTCGACGACCACGACCGGTATTTCCATCCACGGTTTCATTCGGAGGACGGCGTCCGGTTGCCGGCGGTCGCCACCAACGCCGGTTACTACTCCAGCACCGCCATCGCCGACCACGCGATCCGGTGCCTGAGGGACCACGCCACGAACCACGTCGGCCGGCCGTTCTTCAGCTTCGTCGCGTTCACCGCCCCGCACTTCCCGCTGCAGGCGCCGGCCGAGGACGTCGACCGTTACCGCGAGCCCTATCGTGCCGGGTGGGACGCGCTCCGAGCGAAACGATGGAGCCGCATGCAGGCCCTGGGGATCGGCGGATCGACCTTGTCCGCCGTCGAACGGTCGGTCGGACCGCCCTACGCCTTTCCGAAGGACCTCGAGCGTCTCGGTCCGGACGAGGTGAACCGTCCGCTGGCCTGGGACGATCTCACCGGATCCCAACGCCGTTTCCAGGCCGACAAGATGGCCGTCCACGCCGCCATGGTGGATCGCATGGACCGCGAGATCGGGCGCATGCTGGAACAGCTCCGGTCGATGGGAGCGGCCGAGGACACCCTGGTGCTGTTCCTCTCCGACAACGGGGCCAGCGCCGAGATGATGGTGCGCGGCGACGGCCATGATCCGGAGGCGATGTGCGGGACCGGTGCGACCTTCCTCAGCCTCGGGCCCGGTTGGTCCACGATGGCGAACACACCCTTCCGACGTCACAAGACCTGGGTTCATGAAGGTGGCATCTCCACGCCGCTGGTGGTTCGGTGGCCCCGGGGAATCGCCGCGCGCGGCGAGCTGCGTCGGAGTCCGGGCCATGTGGTGGACCTGGTTCCGACCGTACTCGAATTGGCGGGCGGCCGGGTTCCGGACGCGTGGGAAGGCAAACCGCTTCCGCCCGCTCCCGGCCGCAGCCTGGTTCCGGAATTGAAGGCCGATGAAGTCTCCAAGGTTCGGACCCTGTGGTGGCGTCACGAGGGGAATCGGGCGCTGCGCAAAGGCGACTGGAAGATCGTCGCCGCGGGCAAGGACGCGCCTTGGGAACTCTACGACCTCACCGCGGACCGGTCCGAGTCCACCGACCTGGCGGCGTCGCAGCCCGCGAAGGTCCGGGAACTCGCCGCGGAATGGGCCCGCCTCGACGGCGGGCACGCGGCTGCCGCGCACCAGGACCTCCCGGAAGCGACGACCGGCTGGAAGCATTCCGGTTCGGTGTTCGTCTTCACCACGCCTGACGGTGCGGATCTGCCCGCCTCGACCGTTCTGCAGTCCTTCCCGCTGCTCGTGCGTCTGCACCGGGATTTCTTCCCCTTCGACCAGGCCCAACCGCGGGGCGAGGACCTGCGGGTCTCCACGGTCGGCGGAGTTCCGTTGGCGTTCCAGATCGAGGACTGGAACCCGGCGGAGGGCACGGCGTCGGTCTGGGTTCGTGTGCCGGAGATCCGTGGTAATGACCGCCAGGAACTCCGGCTGCATTGGGGTAATCCCAAGGCGGAGTCCCGCTCGGATGGCGCCGCCGTCTTCAATCCCGCCAACGGCCATCTCAGCGTCTGGCATCTGGACGGATCCGCGGCGGAAGGACCGATCGGCCGGGACGTCGTGGATACCGGCACGACGGCCACCAACGGGGTGGTCGGTGCCGCCCGCCACTTCCCCGGGGCTGCGGGACTCTTCGTCGGGGATCGGATCGTCGGTCTTCCCCAGGGGGCACAGCCCCACAGTTCGGAGGCGTGGGTCCGGGCAGGGCGCCCCAACACCACCCTCTTCGGATGGGGCAACGAGGGCGGCGGCCGTGGCAGCAAGATCCGCCTGCAACTGCGGAGCCCATCGCATTTCCACGTCGACAGCGACTTCTCGGATGTCCGCGGCCGCAACCGTATTCCCCTCAACCAATGGATCCACGTGGTCCACACCTACGACGGCCGGGAAGGACGCCTCTATGTCGACGGGGTCCTCGATTCGGCGGCGACCCCGCGTCTGGCGATCCGCAGTCCGGGCCGTTTCTGGATCGGCGGCTGGTACGATCACTACGACTTCGTGGGCGATCTCGACGAGGTCCGGCTCTCGAACGTGGCGCGGTCCGCGGAATGGATCCGGCTCGGACACGCGAACCAGAAGGCGATCCAGACGGTGGTCGGTCCCGTGGTCCGGGCCGGAGTGTCCTTCGGAGTCACGCCCGCCGCGGCCCGCGTCGCCGAGGGGACGTCCCTCTCGTTCACCGCGCAGGCAGGCGGTGCCCTCCAAGTCCGGTGGCTGCTTCGGGAAGACGGCCGGGAAACGCTGCTCGCCACCGATCGGCTCCACCTCACCGTGGACGCCGGGCGTGTCGCCGAACGGCGTTCCCGGGTCCTGCGTTTCCAGGCGCTCGGCCACGGCGGCTGGAAGTCCCAGGACGTCCCGTTGACCGTCGAGGATCGCATTCCGGATCCGGCCTTCCGACTCGAAGCTCCCCGGCGTTGGGATGGTCGCTCGCCGATCGAGATCGTGCCGCATTTCTCCAACCGCGCGGCGCTGTCGACCACCGGTGCGGGTCCGCTCCGCATCACCTGGGCCGTTTCCAACCGGGCCGTGGTACGGGAGGTCGTGGGCGAGCGTTTGCGCCTGGAACGTTCGCTGGGTGGCGGCCCTTTGGTGGTATCCGCGACGGCGGACAACGGTGGGACCCGGATCACGCGCACGGCCACAATCCAGGTCCGGGAACCGGCGCGCGATCCGTGGATCGAACGGACGCCGGATCCCGAGGAACGTCCGGTGGACAACCAGTTCATCGCCCGGAACGGGCGGAACGCGGGTCTCCTATTCTGGACCGGCCACCTGACGTCGCCGGCCGACGCCGTATACCTGCGACTGTCGGACGACAAGGGTGGGGTCGAGCGCCGGCAGGTCCGTCCGGACGCCTCGGGTTCCTATGTCTTGTCGGCGACGCTCAAGCCCGGACTCATCCGCTACCGTGTGGAGTTCGGAACGGTGACCGCCGGCCGGGATGCCGTGCTCGGCACCGCGACCAATCTCGTGTGCGGCGACGTGTTCCTCATCGACGGACAGTCCAACGCGGTGGCCACCGACTGGGGGACGGAGGAGCCGGAGTTCCGCAGCGATTGGATCAGAACCTTTGGTGCCAGGTCTGATGCCACGGGCGACCATCCGGTCTGGTCCAACGCGGTGTACCGGTCTTCTGAAGGTGGGCGGCTCCAGATCGGCTATTGGGGAATGGAGCTGGCACGCCAGTTGGTCGAGCGACACCAAATCCCAGTCTGTGTTCTCAACGGCGCGGTCGGGGGCACACGCATCGACCAGCACCGGCGTTCGGCGTCCGATCCGTCCGATCGCCGGACGCTGTACGGCCATCTCCTCGATCGCGTCCGCCGGGCCCGTCTGACGCACGGCGTGCGCGGGATCTTCTGGCACCAGGGTGAGAACGACCAGGGTGCGGAGGGTCCGGACGGCGGGTTCGGCTGGGAAGACTACCGGAGCTACTTCCTGGAAATGGCGGCCGGATGGCAGCGGGACTATCCCAACCTACGCCACCGCTACCTCTTCCAGATCTGGCCGAAGTCGTGTGCCATGGGCATCGACGGATCCGACGACCGCCTGCGCGAGATCCAGCGGAACCTGCCCTCGGCCGTCTCGAATCTGGGCCTGATGTCCACCCTGGGCATCACACCGCCGGGGGAATGCCATTATCCGGCCGCAGGATACGCCGAGTTTGCCCGTCTGATTCTTCCGCTGGTCGAACGCGACGTCCATGGCGTGAAACCATCCGTTTCCATCACCCCACCCAACCTGGTCCGGGCCCAATACGGGAGTTCGCGCCGGGACTCGTTGGTGCTGGAATTCGATCAGCCGGTGACGTGGGACGATTCCCTGGTGGGCGAGTTCCGGTTGGACGGAGCAACCGGCCGCGTGGTCGGCGGCCAGGCGGTGGGCAGCAGCCTGAGGCTCAGGCTGACCGGCACATCCGAGGCGGCGAAGCTCACCTACTTGACCGGCAGCGCGTGGAGTCCGAAGCGGGTGCTCCGGGGGACCAACGGCATCGCCGCGCTGACCTTCTGCGAAGTGCCCATCGGTATTGGGAGGTGATGGGGATGTTGGCCCGTCGCCCGTGGTCCGTTGTCCGTCGCCCCCCTTTCAACTTTCAACCCCTCGACCTTCCCTCGGATTGGCCACAGAGGCACGGAG
>CAIYXO010000249.1 GCA_903930165.1 uncultured Verrucomicrobiota bacterium
CAGCAATGGGCGCGGAACGGCTGGCTTCGGCCACACAAGCCGAGTCCCCGTGAGATCCGGGATCTCCTTGGCATCGTGGACCGGGACCTCCTCGACGCGTCGGGAAACATTTCGCCGGATTGGCGGTTTGGCATCGCCTACAATGCAGTCCTCAAGCTCGCCACTCTCCTGCTGCACGCCTCAGGGCATCGTCCCGAAAGGAGCCTTCAGCATTTCCGAACACTTCAGGCGGTGCCGCTGCTGCTGGGCGACGAATGGGAGAGCGAATCCGCCTATCTCGACAGCTGCCGGATGAAGCGCAACACCGTCGAATACGACTGTGCCGGAGGTGCAACCCATCGCGACGCCGACGAGCTACTCGACCTCGCGAAAAAGCTGCGTGTTGCGGTCATCGAATGGATACGAAACCAACACCCGGAACTGCGACCACCCGAGGAGCCCGGGTGAACTCCCGCGACCGGGATTGGGATCGCCGGAAGGTGACGCAGGTCAGTCCCATGCCGACGTGAACGGACTCAAGGCGCCGGCTTGCGGGGCGGGGCGAACCTCTCCTGAAGCCTCTGGAGCGTGTAGGTGTTGCCCTTGTCGAAAAAGGCCCGCATGCGGACCGATTCGGGCGTGTCGGTGAAGCCCAGACCCACGATGCGCATGTGGGTGCGATTCCCGGAGACCGGCTCGAAGTGGATCACCGTCCACATGGACTTCACGGCCTCGGGAAAAGGGAATCCGGTCGGGGCCTGGTCCACGCGGATCGAGAGCATCCGTTCCGGTTCGAAGGACAGGATGCGGTTCACGATGGTGTTGGTGTCGCCCAGCGTGCCGTCGGCCCGGTAGTTGGCCCGCATCTTCCCGTCGAGACGCAGGTCGATGTCGGCGAGCGGCGCCATCCAGGATTTCAGTCCAGCGCTGGTGGTGAACGCCTCCCAAACCGCCCTCACCGACGCCTCGATCGCGCCTTCGGTGACCAAGGCCTCCGCCGCGTTGGCCCCCGGGCTGCCCACGGCACCGAGGACGACCGCCAGCACCAGGCCGCGGACGCGGGAGTTGCGGAGACCGGTGACCCGGGCATACGGACTCGCCTTCATGGATTGAGCCTGCGCGGCCGCGTCGGGAAGTTCAACCGGGGCGATGCGGAAGGGATAAGAACGCCAAGCCGCCAAGCCGCTGATGGGTAGTGAGGAAGCCGATGGTTTACCCCTCCTTGGCACCCTTCGCTCCCTTGGATGTGCCACCGCCTCCTCACCCACGCCATACGTCATGGGATCGGGCTCCAGAAAAAGGTCCACCCAAGCGCTGTCGTGCCACCACCTTCCACGACCCCTCGAAACAGCCCATCTCCCAAGGAATCCGAGGAATCCGTGTCCCCCTTCCGCCGCGTCGCGGTTTCGCCAGAGGCTGCCCTCCGGTTCAGAATGACCACCGGTACTTCAATCCCAGGCTGAAACCGCTTTCCTCCTGCTGGAATGGAAGACGCACCGCCTCGTAGGTGGCGTCGGGTCGGAAGAATCCCAGTCCATCGCTCCGCTTGAGCCTGGGATCGACCCACCGTTCAAGGATTTCATCCCAAACCGTGGCTCCGCGGAAACCCGTGACGGGCCCGCGCAAGGCAGGCAACCCAGCCACCTCCTCCACATGCAGGCTTCCCCGCTGCACCCGGGCAAAGAAGTCCTGCTCCGACTTGGTCATCTCCCGGGCTTCCGGGGTCCTAAGGCCGGTCGATCGGAGGTCTCCCGACAGGACCGGCAGGGAGTAGCGGACCTGGAGCTCGGCCGGCAGCGACGGGGGGATCATCGCGGCGGGATCGATCGGTCCGGAGGGCGCCGGAGGCTTCGGGACCACCACCGTTGAACCGGTCGAATCCGGCGACGCCGGTCGCGGTGCCGGCTTCGGCCAGAAAACGGCGACGGCGGTCAGGACACCGGCCACCAAGAGACCGGCGACACTTCGTTGAACCCGGGAAGCCACGTGAAATCGTTGGAATCCTCCTGCGTCGCCGGCGGCTCGGCCAGACTGAAACCGATCCGAAGCACCCCGGCGTCCGGAACGGCCAATTCGTCCCTAGGCCACCGCCATCGCCAGGCTGCGTCTTCAGGAATCCGTGAAATCCGTGTCTCCCCCCTCCGCGGGTTGACGGATTCGCGGCCGAGCAGGAGTCCCCTCCACATCCAACCCGGTTCCATCCCGTTTCGGCTCGGATTCATCCCGTCATAGACCGGTTTCATCTCAGGCCGAAGGCGCCGCGCCGGGGAATCCGTATTGTGTGGCCATCGACCAAACGCGGAATGCGGAAGGTTGAAAGAAACAGAAGCGAAACGTCCGGAACACACACAAAGGAATCCCATGAAGAACATCACCCAGCTCGCCCTGACCGCCATCGCCACCCTCGCCCTCGGCACCGCCGTGTTGGCCGAAGCCGCTCCCGAAGGCGGCAAGGGCGGACGCGGACGCGGTGGACGTCCGGGCGGCCCGCCCTCCCCGGACCGGATCGTGGCGCAGTACGGCCAGGTTGCGTCCTACGACACCAACAAGGACGGCAAGCTCGACGCCACCGAGACCCAGGCCATCACCGCGGCGGTCGCGGCAGGAACGATCAAGGTTCCCGCCGGCCGGCCCGGTCCCGAGGGAGAGGCCCCCGACGCCAGCAAGGTCGTCGAGCGCATGACCCGCATGTACCCGAAGATCGCGGCGTTCGACACCAACCACGACGGCGCCCTCGACGACAACGAGGTGACGGCCCTCAAGACCGCGATGGAGAACGGCGAGCTGAAGCCCGAGGGCGGCCGCGGCCGGGGTCCGCGCGGTGGCGAAGGTGACGGCGAGGGCAAGGGCGAAGGCCGCGGTCCGAAGGGCCGCAAGGGCCACGGCGCCCCGCAGGCCTGAAGTCTGAGCTCCGACATCGGATCAACGAAACCGCCGGCCCGGCCCTCCGGACCGGCGGACTTGTTTCTCCCCACCTTCGTTTCCCGTCTCCATGCTCTCCCCCGTGAACACTGCCGCCGCGACCGATCCCGGACCGATGTCCCGGCGTCCGGCCCTGGTCCTGGTGCTTGGCACCTGGATCGCCCTCGTCGTCCTGTTCACGGCCCAGTCCGTCCTCCTCGGTGCCGCATCGTGGGAAGAGGCCGTCCGGTTCTCGCTGCGCCTCGTGTTGCCGTGGATCGTCTTCGCGCCCGCGGCCGTCCTGCTCGCCTTCCGCCTGCCGCTCGACGGATCCCATTGGCGCCGCAACCTCCTGGTCCACCTGCTGATGGCGGCCGCCGTCGCCGGCACCGCACAGGAGCTTTCCGGACCGGGTGGACGCGAAGGCGGCCAACGCGGGGGACGCGGCGCCCGTGAAGCCTTCACGGCGCAACAGCCGCCTCCACCCGGAACGGATGGGCGTCCCGGCCCGCCGATGCCACGCCGCGGGCCCGACCGTCCCCGCACCGGCCGTGCGCTCCTGGACCTGCTGGTGTACGCCGTGGTGGTCACCGCGAGCCAGGCCATCACCTGGTCCCGTCGGGCCCGCGACCGTGAACGCCGAGCCCTCGACGCCGAAGCCGGTCTCACCCGCGCACGGCTCGCGTCGCTCCAGTCGCAGCTCAACCCGCACTTCCTCTTCAACGCCCTCAACGGACTTTCGACGCTGATCCACACCGACCCGGCCGCCGCGGATGCCCTCGTCGGCCAGCTGGGCGACCTCCTGCGTGCGTCGCTCGACACCGCCGCGGAGCCGGAGATCCCGCTGCGTCGCGAATTGGCCCATCTCGAGAGCTACATCGCCATCGAGCGGACCCGGTTTGGCGGGCGCCTGCGCTTCGAGACCGAGATCGATCCGGCTGCCCTCGACGGACTCGTCCCGACGTTCCTGCTCCAGCCGCTGGTGGAAAACGCGGTGAAGCACGGAGTCGAGCCCGTGCGCGCCGGCGGGACGGTCCGCGTCGCCGCGCGACGGGACGGGGAGATCCTCCGCATCGAGATCCGCGACACCGGCGCCGGACTCCGTTCCGACGCCGCCTCGAAGGGCCACGGCATAGGCCTGGCCAACACCCGGTCGCGATTGGCGCAGCTCTATCCGGGACTTCACCACCTCGAGTTGTCCGGCGCGCCCGACGACGGCTGCACCGTACGGATCGACCTGCCGTTCCATTCCCGTCCCCTGCCCGCCTCCCCCACCCCGACCGACGTCCCATGAGGATACGCGCCCTGCTCGTCGACGACGAACCGCTCGCACGCCAACGCCTACGGCACCTGGCCGGGTCCGAGCCCGACCTGGAGATCGTCGGCGAATGCGCGGACGGAGTGGAAGCGGTGGAGTCGATGGGACGCGACGTGCCCGACGTGGTGTTCCTCGACGTGCAGATGCCCGAGGTGGACGGCTTCGGCGTGCTGGAACGGCTTCCGCGGAACCGCCTTCCGCTGGTGGTCTTCACCACCGCCTACGACCAGCACGCCGTGCGCGCCTTCGAGTCCCACGCGTTGGACTACCTGCTGAAGCCGATCCAGCCTGCGCGTTTCCGGGCCGCCGTCCAACGGGTCCGCGAACGGCTGCTCGAACGCCAGGCCGGCGAGACCGCCCGCGGCCTGCTCGACCTGCTCGCGACCCGGCAGTCCACGGCAGCGTCATCCGCCCCGCCGGCGGCTCCCACGGACACGGCACCTCTGGAAGCCGCCCATCCCCATCTCACCCGGCTCACCATCCGCACCCAGGACAAGGTCGTCGTGGTGAAGACTTCCGACATCCAGTCCATCGAGTCCGCGGGCAATTACGTGGCCGTACATGTCGGCAAGGAGAGCCATATCCTGCGCGAGACCCTGAGCGCGTTGGAGGCACAGCTGGATCCGGAGAAGTTCCTCCGCATCAGCCGTGCGGCCATCGTGAACCTCGACCACGTGCGCGAGCTCCAGCCGATGTTCAAGGGCGAGCACACCGTCGTGCTCTCCAACGGCCAGAAGCTCCCGATGACACGTGGCCTGCGGGAGGTGGAGCAGGCGCTGAAGTACGGTTGAGATTCCGGCATCCGGCTCCCGGCGAAGACGTCCCAACCGGGACACCGGACAAACAGCGGGTGGCCGGCCGGGTTCCGTGGACCTCCGCAGGCGGTTGCCGAGCGGGCCGGGGCAGACGCTGGGAAACGCCGCGGTTCGCGAATCCGACGGTTCAGGCAATGGGGGTGACCCGGGCGAACTTCACCGAAGC
>CAIYXO010000250.1 GCA_903930165.1 uncultured Verrucomicrobiota bacterium
GCCTTGAACCGCAACGAGACCAACCAGTCCCGGCGGATCGCCATCCAGGACCGGATCACCAAGATGTGGCAGCGGACCAGTTCGGGCCTGAATCCCTGGCCGGCCGTGGCCTTCCTGAGCGCCTTCGAGCGCATTCCCGTCGACTCCACCGCGCGGGCGGTCATCCAGGGCGTCCTCTACGAGTATCCCAATCCCCCGAGGTGGTCGGCCGCACGGGACCTGAGCGGTGACCCGACCGTGGAGCGGATCGAGGCGGATGGCCGTAACCACGCCCGCTATTCCCAACCGCTGGGGAAGCGGCCGGTGTTCCCGTTCCAATGGGCCGAGTCCGGCACCTGGCTCCAGGGGGGCAAGGACGAACCGGTGATGCATCCCGGCGTGGATCTCCTGCTGCCGTATTGGATCGGCCGCGACGTGGCGGTGACGCCCAGCGAAGACTCGGTCGCGCCGCTCGACCTGAAGCTGCGTCCGCCGACCGGCCCGGGCGGCAAGACCAACTCCACGCCGTCCACCAACGCGCCGCGACGGCTCGGTCCCACGCCTCGCGCTCCCAATGGCGCATCGACTGGCGCGTCGAACGCCCCGGTGCGCCGTTGAGGCCGTTTGGGTGTGTCGCCGAGACGCCTATGGCAGCGGTCTGAAGGGAATCGGGCTCGACCCCGCGGCAAACCCCTCTTGGCCAATGGGTCACGGCATCTCCACGACCCGCAGCGACTGCCGCTCCCAGGGATTGTCGGTGGACATGGGCGCCGCATGCTCATCGCCTTGTTTTCTGCCGGCTGATGAGGCTGGCGGCAATGTTACACATGCTTCTGCCATCAGGGCTTCGCCGTTCGCTGATCCTGGGTTTGCTCGCCTGCCTCCAGATGTATTCGGTCCTCGGCGACGCCGTGGATGATGCGCTCGTCCAGTGGGGTGAGAGCGGTCCTGTGGAGCGCCTTGCGGTGGTTCGCAAGGAGGTCGATCCGGTCGACCAGTACTCCCGCGCGCGTTTGGTCCTTGGGCTCCACGGATGGACGAACCGGGTCACCCACACCCACGGCCTCGTGCTGGAAGCCTCCGGAACCGGGGTGAACTCCTGGTGGGTTGCCCAGACGAACGAGAGCGTGGCATTGGCCGTCGCACGGCGGACCCCCATCGTCTATCCCCTTCCTCAAGACTGGAGTAGTCCGTTCAACTCCGCCCCCCGGATCCTTTATGCGGAACGGTTCCTGGCGGATGGCACCCGGCAGTCGCTTGGTTCGCCGGATTGGGATCAGCCCCGGTTCTTCATGTTCCGCTTCGAATACAGCGGCTCGATGTCCTGGCTCGACGGCTGGCTGGAGGTCTCCCGGAAGAACGGGGAATGGTCGGGCCGCAACGGCAGTTCGACCTCCGTGGTCGGCGGACCGTCGATCCCCGGAATTGACTCCTGGACGTTTCCCTTCACCTCGGACCCTCCGACGGAGGTCCGGAACCTGGACCTCGATCGGGATGGCTTGGTGGATTTCGTTTCCGTCGGCCGCTACTCCGGGCCGCAGATCGTCATCAGCTTCGGGATCTTCAATTGGATCCGCGAGCTCGTGCCTGTCGGGGAATCGGCAATCCTTTCGAATCCGGTGCGATCGGCCCGCGGAGAAGCCGTCGAGGTTCATGTAGGAAGCGCCTGGTCCACCAATGCGGTCGAGCTCGCGACCTGGACCCGACAGGTCGACCGGTTCGGCGGATTTTCCCGGGTCACCGGCCCCTTCGCCGCCAGCGGCGACATGGGTGTCCGCATCGCTTCCACGAACGGAACGCGTTTCGGCTGGGTCCATTGGAGCACCAACCGGATCGTCAACCCTTCCAACAACCGGACCGGGCTCGCCTGGGTTCCGACGGAGTCCAAGGTCGGCTGGGGCGACCAGTCGGTGATGACCGGCGAGGGTATCGGAACCGGCCCGTTCCGGATGGAACGCATGGCCGGGGGCCGCTTCCGCCTGCGTTGGCTGCCGGCTCCCGGCGAGCGGTTGGAGAAATGGATCCCCGGGGATCCCCAAGGTTGGCAGCCGTTCCAGCCCGAGGCTTCCGACTCCCACACCTTCGACGCTCCCGACCCCCACGCCCTGTTCCGAATCCGGTCCACGGGCAACTGAAACGTTCCCGCGGCCTCGGGATGCACGGCCCGGGAATCCGCCAGGCGGATCCCGGGCCGTTGTGCCATCCAGGCAGGCCCTTTCCTTCGTCCGCCGCCGCCTCGGGCACCGCCGGCCTACTCGGCCGACTCCGTGAGCCGTCGACGGTACTCGGCCCGGGCGTGGTCGTAGGCCGCCACCGCGCGCTCCCGCTCCTCGCCGCGGAAGATCCGCTGCTTCTGGCTCCAACACTGTTCCACCGAGTCGAGGCACCACTGGATCGAACGCCGCTCACGGATCGGCTTGCCGCCGACCTCGACGAAGATCGGATTGGTGTGGGAGCTGGGCAGGATGCGGATCGCATACCAGCCGCTGCGCCGCACCGTGTGCCGAAACTGGACCGGCCGCACCGTTCCGTCGGCCGCGAGGACCGAGCGGGCCACGGAGGCCCCGTTCTCCAGCAGCTCGACTTCGACGTTGCGCGTGCCGGTCAGGCGGGCCCGTTCGAGATGCCAGTAGGGCTTGTCGCTGAAGCGGCGGTTCCGCAGGTCCTCCGAAGTCGTCTCGTCGAGCCGGGCCGCCACGTCGACGTGGAACGTCAACGGACCTGCAGCGGTCAGCTTCAGCTCGGATCCGTTCTCACCCATCACCACGCCGTCGGCGCGGAAGTCCATCAGGTGGCTCCGGCCGTCGCCCACGTAGTTGCGTCCGGCGCGGATTCCCTCGCACCAGTCCTCGTAGCTCCACTTCGCCGGCAGCTTCACGTAGCTGCGTCCCAGGCCCACGCGCTCGCCGTAGATGCAGGGGAAGTCGGTCTCGCCGCTGATGCGGGTCCGGTAGCCCGCGTTCAGCGAGTGGTACCAGATGTTCAGTTCCCAGGCGTAGGGCGTGTCCACCGTGCTCATGAAATCCACCGCCGGCACCGGCTTGCCGTCCGGACCGGGGACGAGGTGGGTGACGTCCACGATGTACTCGTTCGCGCCGATGCCGTTGAACGGCGGGATGCGGTAGGTGGGGAGTTCCGGGGTGTCGAGCTCGAGTCCCCAACCGCTGTGTGCGGGACCCGCCAACGCGCCCTGCGCCTTCGCCCAACGCAGCGTGTCGAGCCCGAGCTTCGGCCAATGGTGCTTCGAGGTGCCGCCCGGATACATCTGCTCCCGCAGCCGCAGCAGGCAGAGGTGCCCCGACTCGTGCGAACCGAAGCCGCTCACCTCGACGTCATACCGCAGCAGGTAGGGCCAGCGGCTGACCTTGTCGTCGACGCCGGTGAAGAACTGCTTCTGGTAGTCGAAGCACGGTCCCCAGGTGAGGTTCGCACCGATCTTGAGGTCCTCGCCCAGCACGTGGCGCATCATGTCCGGCGCGTGCACGCCTTCGGTCGGCTTCTCGTAGTGGGCGCAGCCGGCGGCGTGGATGTGGTGGTCCCCGGAGATCCAGCCGCGCAGCGAGGGATCGATCCATCGCCGGACCTGGAAGTCCCAGCGGTTCGTCCCGGCCTTCACCTCGACCTCGCGCCGCTCGGTCAGCGATTCGGGGCCGCGCGAGAACTCGACGGTGTAGCGTCCGGCCGCGAGGCGCAGCGACTCGCCGTCGTTGCGGTACACCTGCGGGTGGAAGAAGAAGTCCGGCGCCAGCCGTTTCGCCTGGGACGGAAAAACATGGCCGTGACGATCCGTGACCAGCAACGCCGCGGTCGTCGGATTGCCGTTCTCGTCGCGCAGGCCGAGTTCCACCGGGAAGGCCGGCTCGCAGGTGAACAGGGTGTCCACCTCGCTGCGGAACCCGAGGTCCTGCGTGCCTTGGCCCACGTCGAAGACCAGCTTCGCCTCACGGCGTCCCGCATCGCGGGAGTAGAGCTGGAGAAGGCGATACTCGACCGGGAGCCCACCGAGGTTCGGGATCAGGGGTTGGCCCTGGACCATGTTCAGGTCGAGCCAGCGGTCCGCGACCATCGGCTCCGGGGATCCGTGCAGTTGGGCCGCCTGTGGACTCCGGACCCGAAGAGCCGAGGTGGTCCCGGCCTCGTTGTGCACCTTCACCAGGAACGTCGTCCAGCCGCCCTCGACCAGACGCGGTTTGGCGTCGCCCGCCTGCGCCTTCACCCGCATCTCCGGGGTCACATGCACGAACTGCAGGACATGGGCGTCGAGGATCTCCTGCACCTTCCGCGACGCGGCTCCGGGCGACGGTTCCTTCAACGCCGCTTCCAATCCGGCTTTCTCGGACGAAGGCAACGGGGCGCCAACGGTGTCCAACGCCTCGACCACCCGTTGCACCTGTGCCGCAAACGGCTGCCAGTCCGGGACGGTCACCAGCGGAACATCGGCAAGGCCCCATGCCGCAAAGGCGGTCGTGAAGGCGAGGATCGGGATGGATCGTTTCATGGGAAGGCGGTCGCTGGGGTCAGCCGGATCGGGTCAGAATCGAGATCTCAATCTCACTCTTAATCTTAATCCTAATCTTAATCTTAATCTTCCTCCCAATCAGGAGTTCAGAATCCTCTAGGGACTAAGAGTAAGAGTAAGTTTAAGATTAAGATTAAGAGTAAGAGTAAGACCCATTGGAATCCGTCAGTTGCTCATCGCGCGGTTGGTGCGGTAGGTGTCGGTGACGGCCCAGAGGTTCAGGGGATACAGCGCGCCGCGATAGCGCATGTAGCGCGCGCTGCCGTCGGCGAAGGCGTAGTTGGCGCCGCCGCCCTTGGAGCGTTCCCCGTTGGTCCCGTGACGGTCGCGCATGATCTGGTCCACGTCGTTGCCGGTGCCCTCCAGCATGTCCATGTAGAAGTGGTTCGAGTTCGTCCGCTTCTCGCCGAGGACGATCGTCAGGCTGGGCTCGGTCAGGGCGGACTCCGGCACCGAACGTCCGGTCATCTGGTTGATGTCGCGGATCCCGGCCCGGATCAGGAAGTAGTCGTTCCAACCGTTGATGATGTAGCTGCGTAGCGACCCGTCGGGTTCCGGATTCCGGGTCGCGGGATTGATGGTCACCCGCCGACGGTCCGCGGGGCATTTCAGCAGGGCCAGGTTCTGGTAGTAGGGCTTGAGCTGGTGCGGCCAGCGCTGCGTATCACGCCTCTGCGGAAAAAGCCCGCGGTGGTCGTCGGCGTACATGGCATGTCCCAGGGAGATCTGGCGCAGTCCGCTGAGGCACTGGACGGAGGAGGCCTTCTCCTTCGCCCGTCCCAAGGCCGGCAGGAGCATCCCGGCGAGGATCGCGATGATGGCGACCACCACCAGC
>CAIYXO010000251.1 GCA_903930165.1 uncultured Verrucomicrobiota bacterium
CATCGATCCGCGTCTCCTTTGGCAGCATGCCGGCCCCATCCTGGCGATCAGCGCCGCGGTGATGGTCGGCAAGCTGACGGCCTGTTCGTTCGGCACCTTCGTGGCGGGCGAAGGCGGGCGGAGTTCGCTCCGGGTCGGCTCGGGCATGGCCCAGATCGGCGAGTTCTCCTTCATCATCGCGGCGCTCGGCGTCCAGCTGAAGGTGACCTCGGACTTCCTCTATCCCATCGCGGTGGCGGTGTCGGTCATCACGACCCTTTTCACCCCGTACCTCATCCGTTGCGCTGGCCCCCTGGCCGCCTTGGCCGAATCCAAGGGGCCCAGGCCGCTGGTCCGGCTGCTGGAGGCCTACACCCGTTGGGTGGGGCGGTTGGGGCAGCGCGAGGGCCCGGGACTGGCCTCCCGCATGATCCGTCGCTGGACCGTGCAGATGATCCTCAACCTCCTGCTCGCCGCCGGGGTGTTCCTCGCCGCCGCATTCCTGTCGCGCCTCACTCCCTCGTGGCTTCCGCCGGTGCTGCGGGAAGGGGCGGCCCACGGGGTGTTCCTCTGGCTGCTTGCGGTGGTGGCGACGCTGCCGCTTTTCATCGCGACCTTCCGCAAGCTCCAGGCCCTGGGACTGCTGGTGGCGGAACTGAAGGTGACCCACGCCGCCGCCGGCGAACGCACGGCCGCACTCCGTTCGATGGTCGCCAACGCCATCCCGCTCGCCGGCCTAGCCGGCATGATCGTCTTCGGCCTCGCCCTGAGTTCGCCCGTTCTTCCCACCGAGGGCGTCCTTCCCGTCCTCGTGCCGACCGTGGCCCTCCTGACCGCGCTGCTCTGGAAGTCCGCCATCCGGATCTATTCCAAGGCCCAGGTCGCGCTGGAGGAGACCTTCAGGAACCCTTCCCCGGCCGAGGAGCCTGCACCGCGCCCGATCCCGGCGTTGCTGCGCGATGCCGACCTCCAGACGGTGACCCTGATCGACGGATCGCCGGCCGTGCGACGGCTGATCCGGGAACTCGCGTTGCGGACCCACAGCGGTGCCAGCGTGGTCGGAATCGAACGCCGGGGCGTGCCGATCATCAATCCCGGGCCGGACGAGGAACTGCATTCCGGTGACGTGGTGCTGCTGCTGGGCAGCGCCACCCAGATCGATTCCGCCAGGAAGGTGCTGGTCGGGTCCACCTCCGGCTGACCTCGCCGCTCACTTCCGAGCCCGGCGCTTGGCTTCCAGAAGCCGATCCATCCCGCCCGGAGATCCGGCGGGATTCCCAGCCCCCGGCTCCGGCGGCTTCGGAGACCCCGGCCCCGGGGCGGCAGCCGGGAAAACCCGTGCCTCCGGTCGGATCTCCGGAGACTTCACGGCGACTGGAGGGTCCCCGGCCGGGGCCGCGGGTCTGGCCGCGCGGACGGCATCGCGCTTCCCGAGCAGGTTCTGCAACGATTCCTCGGAAGCTCCCACCTTGGAATCGGCGTCCGAGGTCGAACCGAGCCTGCGCAACCGGGCGATCCAGCGTCCCCATTCCTCCCGGTCGATCTCGATCCGCCTCAGTCCGATGTCGGCCACCAACAGCAGCACGATCCATTTCAGCAGGCCTTCCCAGAGCTCCACGGGACGCCGGGTCCGGACCCGGTCGAGCAGGAACGGGTTGTCCTTGGAGGGATCGAGGATGCGGCCTCCGCCGAGCTGGGCTAGGGATTCGAGCACGGGCTGGTTGGCGCCGCTGGTCTCGAACTCGGGCGAGGTGTTGACCGTGGTTCCCAGGGATTGCATCGCCACGATCCGTCCATCGCGGCGTTCCGCGAGTCCGATCAGGTACGCGCCGACCTCGCCCGCCGGGAAGCTCGCCTCGTAGTGTCCGGGCCCCTTCTGCTCCAGGCGCACCTCGGTGCGGCGGCCGGTCGGGGAGACGGCGGTGGCGGTCAGTTCCAGGAAGTTCCTGTACGTGCCGTCGGTGTCGACCGCGTCGACCGACAGGCGTCCCTCGCCCCGGTCGGTCACCGCCTCGGCCTGGAATTCCGCGGTGTCCACACGGCGGAGCACCCAGCCGGTCGCCTGCATCCAGAACCGCTTGTAGCTGCCCCACCCCAGCCAGTCCTGCGCCCAACGCGAACGGGCGTCCGAGGTGAAGGCCGCGGTCCGCCCCAGCCCGTGTTGCCAGTGGGCCAGCAGCGGATCGCCCGAAGGCGTTACCAGAGGAATCTCGGCCCGTGCCTTCGGCTCGGTCACCACGTGGCCGCGGAGGACCGGGAAAGGGCCTTCCAGCCCGCGGAGCGGCTCGGTGGCGGAGGCGACACGCGGAACGAACGGGGCCTCGTCGATGGCCGACTTCAGGATCACGGCGGTCTCCTTGATGAAGATCTGGGGCAGCTCGGCGCTGGACCGCACCTCGTAGAAGCGTCCACGTCCCGCCTCGGCCATCCGGATCATGGTCCGCGGCGCGACGTGCGCTCCGATCATGATCGTGCTGACCGTGATGCGGGAATCGACGATCGATTCCAGGAGGGCGTCGGAGGCCGCCGCGGGGTCGCCGTCGCTGAAGACGAGGATGTGCTTGAGGTTCGCGGTGGACTTCCGGAGACCGTCGCGTGCGAGCGTCATCAGGCCCTCGAAGGCCGGGAGGTCGCCCTGGTTCATCCCGGCGATGGCCTTGGAGGCGGCGGCGCGGTCCCCGACCGGAGCGAGGTCGAGCAGCCAGCGGTCGGAACCGTCCCACAAAACCACGCCGAGCTCGTCGCGGGGGCCGAGGGAGTTCAGGGCGGCGAGCCCGATCTCACGCGAGACCTGGTTGCCGTTGGCGAACTCCATGCCGTGCATCACGAGGACCAGCGCCCCGGCCGGAAGCACCTTCTTCGAGCTCAGCTCCATCGACACCGGCAGGGCCGCCTCCAGCGGGGTCCCACGGTAGGCGCCGGCGGTGAAGGAGTCGTCGCCGCCGATGCACAGCAGCCCGACGCCGAAGTCGCGGACGGCGCTTTCGAGAAGGCGCATCCGGTCCGGTCCGAGGACGCCTGCGCCCACGTTGCCGAGGATCACCGCGTCGAAGTCCTGGATCTCGGCGAGGGTCGAGGGAAAGGCGTTCGCGGGAAGGACGCGGACCTCATGTTCCGGCCGGAGCGCCTCGACGAGGTTGATGTCCTGTTCCGGCGAGGAGGAGACGAGGAGGATGCGCGGAGTTCCCCGCACCGAGGTGAAGCCGGTCGCGCGGTTGTTCTGCGGGACGGTGTCGCCCTCCGCCTCCACGGCGACCTCGTATCCGTGGAAGCCGGTTTCCTCGAGCCGCTGGGGGAAGGTGAAGAGGTTCCTGCCCGCCTCGAGGGAAACCTCCTGTTCGCCGAGGAGGCGGTCGTTGCGCAGCAGGCGGACCTTCGCCCTGCGGGGGGCGTCGCTCGTGATGTGGACGCGGGCCTCGAACGGGCTGCCGCGCTTGACCGTGGCCGGCAGCACGATCTTCCGCACGGAGAGGTCGGACCCACGGCTGCCGCCCAGCGGGAGCACGTCGAGCGTGGCGCCCTGGCGACGCGCCTGGGCGAGGGCCTGGCGGGCGTCTCCGAGGTTCTCGTGTCCGTCGGAGAGGAGCACGAGCCGCTTCTGGCCGGACTCGGGGAAGGCGGCGGTGGCGAGGCGTATGGCCGAGGCGATGTCCGTCCGTTCGCCCGGGACCACCGCCTGGATCTTCTCCGAGGCGCCGCCCGCGGTGGCTTCCGACTCCAGCGCGGCCTCGCTGCCGAAGACGAGGAACCCGGCCTTGTCCGCCGGCTTGGCCTTGGTGGCCCAACGGTTCGCCTGGTCGCGTGCGGATTCCTGGGTCGATGCGGGCAGCGAGTCGGAACGGTCGAGGAGGAAGAACGTGTTCATCCCTTCGACCGGGTGCCGCCAACGGAATCCGGCCAGGGCGAGGACGACGCCGGAGACGAGCAGGAGACGCAGGGCCGTCGAAAGACGGCGACGCCATCCGCCGAGCATCGCATCGGAGCGCACACCCAGCCACCAGGTGGCCCCGGCCGTCACCGGAAGCAACCAG
>CAIYXO010000252.1 GCA_903930165.1 uncultured Verrucomicrobiota bacterium
ACAGGCAAAGGTCGACATGCGTTCCGTTGTCGAGGACCTGCCAGCCCTTCTCTCCGTCCTCCGCCTCGTGGATGTTGACCTCGAGCTCCGCGACGCAGGAGCGGAGGATGGTGCGGTTGAGGCGGTCGTCGTCGATGATCAGGATCGTGGGCTTAGAGGTCTCGACCTCGGGCGGTTCGGGCGCCGCCGGAGGCTCGATCTTCACGAACTCCGTTTCGGTCTGCAGCAGCGGCTGGACCTTCTCGAGCTCCTCGGGCTTGAGGTTGAAGACGATGCCGAGCTGGCCGTCCTTGCCGAGCGTCGCACGGCTGCGCCCCTTGAGGAACTTGAGCGCCGCCTCGAGTCCGGTCTCCATCGGTCGCTGCTCGAGGGCCTCGGCCCGGCCGGCACGGTCGCGGAGCTCCGTCACCTGCGACTCCAAGGCCTCGTTGGCGGATTCGAGCTCCCTGACGCGGCTGGCCACCTTGATGAGGTCCTCCGACATCTTGGGGTCAGGGACCGAAACCTTGACCTGCTTCACCGCCTCCGCCATCTGGACGAGGGAACGGCTGAGGTTGGCCCGCTGGATCACGAGCAGGGGCAGGATGAGAACGGCGACGAAGAAGGCGACCGCTGCGGTGGTGAGCTGTTGGCTCGAGACGTCGTTGAGGCCGCGTTCGGTTCCCTCCACGGCGGCCCGGTCCATCCTGCCGAGGAGCGATTCGAACTCGTCCCGAGAAGAGAGGAGCTGTCCGCGGACGACGCCGAGGTCGGATTCGCCGGGCCTGCGGAAGGCCAGAAGGGCAGGCTGAAGCCTGGATTCGTAGCTGTCGGACAGCTGCCTCCAAGCCGTACCCGCCCGGGTACCTGCGGCGGAGTTCTCCACCAGCTTCAGGGCACGTTCCATCGAGCTTTCGATGCCGTCCAACCGACGCTGCGTGGCGGGATTGGATGGCGGCGCGTCGTCCGCCGCCACCACGGCGAGGTGGTTCACCTCCAGGCGGAGCTGCTGAAGGCCGCGACGGAGCTGGTCATGCTGGCGGAACGCCTTCAGGGGCTTGGGGCCCGAGGCGACGGTGACCCAAAGGGACGGAACGGAGCCTCCGATGACCGCCGCGATGGCGGTGACGAGCATCCATTTGATCAGGCTTTGGAGGCGCTTGAGTTCCACGGTCTATCTCCGGGGCCAAGAACGACTCCTCGGCCTTAGCGTGACATCGGAGCTCCTGATGAGCGCCTTTAGCGTCAATCGACAGGAAGGTTTATGGCTGGCCAGGGCCCTTGCGATCCCGCCCACCGGTTGCGGCCGGCATGAACCGGGCTCGAGGGTTCAGCACCGAGGCCTGGCAACGACCGTATCGACGCAGTCCCAGAGCGGATCCCGTTGCGGGAAATCCAGGGTGAAGTGCAGGCCGCGGCTTTCCGGCCGGCGCAGGGCGCTGGCCACGATGATCTCGGCCACCGTCGCGAGGTTCCGCAGTTCGAGCAGGTCCGCGGTGACGATGAAGTTCCAGTAGTACTCGCGGATCTCGTCCTGGAGGTTGCCCAGCCGCTTCTCCGCACGTCGGAGCCGCTTGGTGGTCCGAACGATGCCGACGTAGTCCCACATCAACCGCCGGATTTCGTCCCAGTTGTGGGAGACCACGACCATCTCGTCGGCGTTGGTGGCGTTGCCGGTCTGCCAGCCGGGGACCACCGGGAGCGGACCCGGCGGCGGCGAGGCGAGAAGGCTCTCGGCGGCGCGATGGGCACACACCAGGGCTTCCAGGAGGGAATTGCTGGCGAGACGGTTGGCGCCGTGGAGACCTGTGCAGGCGACCTCGCCGACCGCCCAGAGCCCGGGAAGCGGCGTCGAGCCGTCCAGCGCGGCCTCCACCCCGCCACATTGGTAGTGGGCGGCGGGCACCACCGGGATCCATTCCTGCGTGATGTCGAGGCCGTACTCCAGGCAGCGCGAATGGATGGTCGGGAAGTGGCCCGCGATGAATTCCGGCGTTCGATGGGTGATGTCCAGGAACACGCACGGCGCGCCGGTCCGCTTCATCTCGGAGTCGATCGCCCGCGCCACGATGTCCCTCGGCGCCAACTCCCCGCGGGAGTCGTACCGATCCATGAAGCGCTCCCCGTCCGCGCCACGCAGGACTCCGCCTTCCCCGCGGACGGCCTCGGAGATGAGGAAGGACTTCGCCTTGGGATGGAAAAGGCATGTGGGATGGAACTGGATGAACTCCATGTTCCGCACCGGCACCCCGGCCCGATAGGCCATCGCGACGCCGTCGCCTGTGGCGATTCCCGGATTCGTGGTGTGAAGGTAGACGACTCCGCAGCCGCCCGTCGCCAACACAACCGCCGGCGTGGCAAAGACATCCACGCGGTGCTCCGGACTGTTGAGGACGTAAACGCCGACACAGCGGTCCGGTCCCTCCATCCCGAGCTTGGCGGTGGTGATGAGGTCGACCGCGACGTGGTTCTCGAAGACGGTGATGGTCGGAGCCGACGCGACAGCCCGTAGGAGCGCCCGTTCGATCTCACGTCCGGTCGCATCCTGGGCATGCAGGATCCGGCGCTTGGAATGCCCGCCTTCCTTGGTGAGGTCGAGCTCGCGGCGACCTCCTCCGCCCGGGACCTCCCGCTCGGTGAACCGCGCCCCCAACTCCATCAGTTCCGCGATCCGTTCCGGCCCCTCCTCCACGATGGCCCTCACCACCGGTTCCCGACACAGGCCCGCCCCCGCCTCCAAGGTGTCGCGGACATGCAGCTCGAAGCTGTCCTCGCGGCTGGTAACCGCGGCGATTCCGCCCTGGGCCCAGTTGGTGTTCGAATCGGCGCGGTTCTTCTTCGTGACGATCGCGACCGTTCCGCGGGCCGCGACCTTCAAGGCGAAGGTCAGGCCCGCTATGCCGCTGCCAAGGACGACGAAGTCGAAGTGTCGGGTCTGTGAGGCCATCCGGCGTGTCGGTCAGAGGGCCGCGGCCGGTTCGCCGCGATACTCGAGACGGAGGATCTTCGTGTCCTTGTTGTTGCCCC
>CAIYXO010000253.1 GCA_903930165.1 uncultured Verrucomicrobiota bacterium
CGGAGGTGGTGTCGGTCGCGCGCCGCACCGGTCGGGCGGAGCTGGACGAACACGCCCAGGGCGTCGAGGCGTCGGAGCTCGACGTGTCCATCAGGATGAAGGACCGGAACAAGAAGGAGTTCCTGGAGGCCTTGCGTGCGGCCTTCTCGCAGGTGCCCGGCATGAACATCACCATCGGTCAGCCGATCTCGCACCGCATCGACCACATGCTTTCCGGCACGCGGGCGAACATCGCGGTCAAGATCTTCGGCGCTGATCTTTACCAGCTTCGGTCGCTGGCGGAGAAGGCGCGCCAGTCCATGCAGGGTGTCGCGGGTGTGGTGGATCTGTCCGTCGAGCAGCAGACCGAGGTGCCGGTGCTGAAGATCCAGTTCGAGCGCGAGGCCATTGCCCGTCATGCCCTGACCATCCGCGACGTGGCGAACACGGTGGAGGCGGCGCTCCAGGGCGTGAAAGCCTCGCGGGTCCTCGAAGGCCAGACCTCTTATGACTTGGTGGTGCGCCTTGAGAATGCCGAGAGCTGGCAACTCGGCACCCTTGGCGACCTGCTCGTGGACACGCCCGCCGGAGCCCGTGTGCCGCTGCGGTCGCTGGCGCGGATCCAGCGCGACACCGGCCCCAACCAGATCCTCCGCGAACAGGTCGAGCGGAAGATCGTCGTGCAATGCAACGTCGCCGGACGCGACGTGACCGGTGTGGTCAACGACATCCAGGGGCTCGTGAACCCGATTCTCGCGGCGACCCCCGGCTACCGCGTGGAATACGGCGGCCAGTTCGAGAGCGCCGCGGAGGCCGGACGCACGCTCACGCTCGTGAGTATCGGGGTGGTGATCGGCATCGGGTTCCTGCTGCACCTCGCCTTCCGATCCGCACGCGATGCCGCCCTCGTCATGCTCAACCTGCCGCTCGCGCTCATCGGCGGAGTGGCCGGGGTCTTCGCAGGGGGCGGCGTGCTGAGCGTCGCGTCCCTCATCGGGTTCATCACCGTGTTCGGGATCGCCACCCGCAACGGCATCATGCTCGTCTCGCACATCCGCCACCTGCAGGAACACGAGGGTGTCGCCGATCTCCGCACGGCCGTCCGCCGCGCCGCGATGGAACGGATCGTGCCGATCCTGATGACCGCCCTCGCCGCCGGATTGGCGTTGGTTCCGCTCGCGATCGGCGGCGGGAAGCCCGGGAACGAGATCCAAACCCCGATGGCCATCGTGATCCTGTTCGGCCTGCTGACCTCGATGTTGCTCAACATGGTCATCGTTCCCGCGCTGTACATGGAACTGGGACGGCCGTCGCACCCACAACCCGCCTCCTGAAATGACCCGCGACGTCGCCAAGCTCCGGCCCACCACCACCTTGGCCGTGGCCAATCCGTGAAGTTTCCACCCATGAAGATCGCCCTTCTCCTCTCCATGCTCGGCGTCCTCGGTGGCGTGCCGGCCACCCATGGCGCCACCACCCAGATCGAACGGCTCACCCTCGACCAGGCGCTGGAAATGGCCGAGCGGCGCCATCCCCGGCTGGCTGAAGCCCGGGCACAGGTAGAGGCCGCTTCCGGTCGCGCCCAGCAGGCGGGCGCGTTTCCCAATCCCGAAGCGATCCTCGGCGCACAACAGATTCCCATACAGGACTACCCCGTTCCCGACCGCCAATATCTGGCGGGTTTCGGTCAGGCCCTCCCGTTGGGCAACCGGCTCGCCAAGGCGCGTCAGACAGAACTGCTGGAACGCGAGGTCCGCCTGCGCGGACTGGAGGTTGTCCACCGACAGCTGCGCAAACGGGTGCACGGCAGCTTCGCCACCGCACTCCACCAGGAAAGCGCCTTCCAGGCCCAAGGCCGCATCACGGCCGGACTCGCCTCGGCGGTCGCGGTCAGCAAGGCGCGGTTGGACGCCGGGGATGTCATCCCCCAGGACCTGGCCCGTGCCGAGATCGAACTGGCCCGTGCCGAACTCGAGCTGAGGCGGAGCGAGTCCCTCCGGAAGCTGGGACTCATTGCCCTGGCCGCCGCGGTGGGCGACCCGGATCTGGAGGTGAAGTCGGTCGAAGGCAGCCTGGAGGTCGCCTTTGAAGTCCCAACCTTGGATTCCCTCGCGGCCAACCTCTCGGCACAGCCGGAACTGCAGGCGGCCGAGGCGGAGGTTCGCGCCAGCTCCGCCCGAGTCGACCTCGCCAAGGCCGAGCGGATTCCCGACGTGAAGGTCGAGGCCCTCTACCACCGACTCGAGGTCAGCGGACAGGACACCTTCGACCTGGGGCTCAGCATTCCGCTGCCGCTGTTCAACCGGAACGAGGGGCGGATCCGGGAGGCGCGAGCCGAAGCGCTCGCGGCCGAGGCGCGGGTGCGCAACACGGCCAACGAACTGGGCCTCAACCTTCGGGAATCCCACGCCGCGCTGACGGCGAGCCTGGACAGCCTCAGGATCCTCCGGACCCAGATCCTACCCCGCGCCGATGCCGTCCTGAAGTCGGCGGAGCTGCGCTATGCCTCCGGGGACAGCTCCTTGACCGACGTGCTGCCGGTCCGGCGGGAATGGGCCGCCGCTCATCTGAGCTATCTGGAAGCCCTGCGTGAGGTCATGCAGTCATGGGCGGAGGTGTCCGGCTTCCTCGGCCAGGCCGCGGGTCGTTAGCCTGACCGGACTCCCGGCGGACCGTCGCATGGCAGGCCACCAGATGACCCACGCAGAGTTCGCGGAGGAGCCCCAGAGGTACGGAGTCCTGGCTTCAGCCGGTCTGGATCACCTCTTCGGATCCACGCATAGAAGACCGTGGCCTGGCGGCCGCGGCTACCTGCACGAGATCGGGAATCTCAGATCAGGAATCACGAATGCCCTGGTGTGAGGTCCGTTCTGTTTTCTTTTGGAGGGTTCAGAATCCCTCCGGCCGGCCGGGTCCCGCATAGGGCTTGGCTCCGGGAGGCGGCTCGGCCGGGATCTCCGGCACCTTCACTCCGGCGGCCGATGCGGCCTCCACATCCGGTGCCGCGATGAACCCGTGGTGACGGCCCATCCAGTAGGCCAACAGCCAGGCGCCAGGTTCC
>CAIYXO010000254.1 GCA_903930165.1 uncultured Verrucomicrobiota bacterium
ATTCCATCGTCGCCGCCCGCCCCTTCCTGCGCTTCCGCTCCGTGGGTTCCCGATGCGAGACGCGGCTCGACGACGGCCACGTCGACATCCAGTTCGGCAACCCGTGGTCGCTCCTCGACTCCCTGATCACCCGGTTCGAACTGCTCGACGAAACCGCCCTCCCCTTCCCCTTGGGCGGCGTGTTCGGCTCCTGGGGCTACGACCTCAAGCATTTCGTGGAGCCACGCCTCAGCCGCCATGCGGTCCACGACCTCGAGCTTCCCGACTGCGACGTGGGCTTCCACGCCAGCCTGGTGGTCTTCGACCATCTCGAGGACACGGCCACGGTCGTCTCCACCGGGCTGCGAGCCGACGGCGAACGCTCCGAGGAACGCGCCCGCACCGACCTTCGGTTCTGGAAGGAGCACCTCGGATCGGATCCGGCGCCGGCGGATACCGCCGATCCCCAGCCCTTCGTCTCGCCGGGTCCGGTTCGGACGTCGTTTCCCCGGGAGCGTTTTCTGGAAGCGGTGAACGCGGCCCAACGATGGATCCGCAGCGGGGACATCTACCAGGTGAACCTCTCCCAGCGGCTGGACGCCCCTTGGCCGCACCCGCCCTGGGAGCTGTTCCGACGGCTCGTCGAGGTGTCGCCCTCGCCTTTCGCCGCATTCCTCGAGGGTGAAGAGGAATGCATCCTCTCGTCTTCGCCGGAGCTCTTCCTCCGCCTGAGCGGCAGCCACGCGACGACGCGCCCGATCAAGGGCACCCGACCGAGGTCGGACTCGCCGGAACTCGACTCCGACCTCACCCGCGAGCTGTTGGGCAGCGAGAAGGAGCGCTCGGAGCTGGTCATGATCACGGACCTGCTCCGCAATGACCTCGGACGCGTCAGCACCTACGGATCCGTGCGGGTCCCGGAACTCGCCAAGCTCGAACGCTACCGCCAGGTGCAGCACCTGGTTTCCACCATAGAATCGGAGATCCGTCCCGGCCTGTCCCACCTCGACGTGCTGCAAAGCTGTTTCCCGGGCGGCAGCATCACGGGCGCCCCGAAGATCCGGGCGATGGAGATCATCGACCACCTCGAGCCCGTGGCCCGGGGACCCTATACCGGCTGCATCGGCTACCTCGGTTTCAACCGCGAAAGCCAGCTCTCGATCACCATCCGCACCGTCGTGCTGAAGGATCAACGCGCCTGGTTCCATGTCGGCGCGGGCATCGTGGCCGACTCGGTGCCGTCCGCAGAACACGAGGAGACCTGGGCCAAGGCCGGCGGAATCCTCGCCGCCTTGGGCATCCGCAGATGAACCGGATCCATGCGGAAACCACGGATTCATCCGCAGAGGACGCAGATGACACGGATGGATTCCTTCTTCCTGTGAAGCCGACCTGTCCCCATTGGCCCACTCGGTCCCTGATCATCCCAACCCGATCCCCGGTCTACACATCTGTGAAATCTGCGACATCTGTGGATCAATCCCCCGGCATCCCTGGATGAACCCGCCTCAAGAAGTCTGGATCAACGGACGGCACATTCCCGCGGAGTCGGCACAAGTCTCCGTGTTCGACCGGTCCTTCCTCTACGGAGACGGCTTGTTCGAGACGATCGGCGTCCGCAACCAAAGGCCCGCCTTCTGGAAGGCCCATTGGGAACGGTTCACGCAGGGAGCGGATTTCCTCGGGATCCGGATCGGGCCCGGCTCCACGGAACTCCGCGCGGCGGCTGAGAGGCTGCTCGCCGGCAACGGCGTTTCCCGAGGCGTGCTTCGGATCACCCTTTCGAGGGGCTGCGGCCCCAGGGGTTACTCCCCACGGGGAGCCAATGAACCACAACTGGTCATGGCCGCCTTTCCCGACGCTTCCCCCCAGGCGGGTCCGCGCCGCCTGCGGATGGCGACGGCGTCGTTCCGTCTGGGTGTCGATGATCCGCTGACCCGCGTGAAGTCCGCGTCGAAGCTGTTGAACGTGCTTGCCCGCGCGGAAGCGGAGGCGGCCGGCGCCGACGAAGCGCTGCTGTTGAACACCGCCGGCCGGATCGCCGAAGCCGGGTCGGGCAACCTCTTCTGGATCTCGGAAGGTCGGTTGCGGACGCCGTCGCTGCGGGAAGGCGCGCTGCCGGGCATCGCCCGCGGAATCCTGCAGGAAATCGCTCCAAACCTGGGCATCCAACCCGAGGAGGTCCCGGCCTCTCCGGAGCTCCTGGCGACGGCGGACGCGGTGGGAATCAGTTTCAGTACGCAAGGAGTGGCCGAGGTGGCTTCGCTCGACGGCAAGCCGCTGGGAAGCTCCCCTGTCACGGAACGGCTTTGGGCGGAGTACCAGCGGCGGATGGAGTCCGACACCCAGCAGGCCGTATAGACCTGTAGAAGGGATCGGCTCGCAAAGCCGCATGGCCGCCCAAGAGCAGGCGCAAGCACACGGGCTATGATCCCGATTCGGGATTCGGGATTCTCAGATCCTCCAGAGAAGTGATCGGCCGGCAGGTTGCCGGCGGCAACGGGCTGGTAGCCCGCTCCACCCAGGGACGGGAATAGCCCAAAAGTCCGATCCTCAGGGCTGAATCCC
>CAIYXO010000255.1 GCA_903930165.1 uncultured Verrucomicrobiota bacterium
CTCCACGTACATGTAGTGGTAGAGGTCCGGCCCGTCGTAGCCGCTGGGGAACGTCTTACCGGCGCCGATGTCCCCGGCGTGGGGATAGCCGAAGATCTCGATCAGGCGGTTCCGGTAGTCCCGCTCCTGGTCGTCCGCGTTTCGGCTGAAGCGCTCGACGGTGTCCTGGTTCCTCCGCAGCAGCTGCGAGGCGAGGTTGGCCTCGTTCCACACGGTGAGGGCGTTGTTCAAGGCCTTGGTGGCCCGGGCCTGGATCTGCTCGAAGTGGGTCTCACCGGCATCCACCTGGGACGGATCGATGTCGAACGGCACCACGCCCTGGGCCAGCCCGAGCGGGTTCAGGCCCGAGTCCGCGCGGTCGAGCACGGTCTGGATTTCACGCCCCTCGGCGGCGATCTCGGCGATCTCGCGCACGGTCGTGCGGTCGATCTTCCGGATGCCGGTGTGGGTGGGATCGGGATCGGTGTCCGGGAGCAGGGCGTTGGCGGTCACCCAGTCGAAGTACGCACCCTGCTGCGAACGCCGCGTCCACTCGGTCACGCCCCAGGCCCGGTCGGTGTCGTCGTCCATGTAGCCCTGCCACTGGCCCTCGGGATCGTCGGTGTAGTGGGAGCGGTAGGTCAGTTCGGCGACTTCGCGTCCGGTGCGCGCCTTCAGGGAGGCAGTCCGGGCGAACTTCCGCTCGTCGGTGTAGTCCACCGCGACCGGCACCCCGGCGACCGTCACCGACTCGGTCCGGGGCACCCAGGTGAAGTTCGGGCTCCGGAGCAGGTCGTAGTAGGTGGTCATCGACGTGAGGTAGTGTCCCCACGCGTCGCCGTGCCCCTGAGGGTAGAGGATCCGCGCGTCCTGCTCGTCGATGAATCCGTCGTTGTCCTGGTCGCCGACGGCGTAGTTCTGCTGGTAGGCGACCTCGCCCTCACCCTGGGTGAAGTTCCAGTAGAGGCGGTTGTACACCGGGGCGGCTTGCACGCCGGCGGACGAGTCGTCGCGTCCGCGGAGCAGCACCAGCTCCTCCTCCAGCAGGGAGTCGAGCTGGTTCTGGAAGCAGAAGATCGAGCTGGCCAACGCCCCGTACACGGCGCCGGAGGTGGAGTCGGAGGTGGCGGTGCCGAATCCGATGGTCGGATCCTGGGCGTCCGCATAGGCCTCGTTCCCGAGCAGGGTGTAGAGGTCCGAGATGCGGGAGGCGGCCAGGAGCAGGGCGTTGTTCGCCGGATCCAGGTTCACCGCCGGCGTGCCGTCGATGCTGAGCGAGCGTCCCCGGTTGAGCACCGTCTGGTAGGCCTGGATGAGGCCGATCCCGTTGATGGCGTCGGCGTCGGGATTGAAGGCGATGGCGCCCTCGAACCGCGGACCCGCCTGCTGGACCATGCTGGACAGCGTTGAGGTGGCGGAGTCGCGGAAGTTGGAGGTCCGGTTGTCGAACGGGTTGAGCCCGGCCAGCACCCGCTTGATCCAGCCCTCGACGAGCATGGCCCGTGGGCTGGAGGGGCTGGAGGGATCGCCGAACCAGTCGGACCAGTTGGTCTGGCCGTTGATGGCATAGCCGCGGTAACGGCCGACGAACCAGACGTCGCCGAGCAGCAGCAGCCCGGATTCCCCGCCTTCCCCGAGGGTGGCGAAGTGGGCGCCGGCGGCGGTGTTGGTGCCGCCCGAGGGCGGGAGCGGGGTGGGCAGCCGGATCCAGCCGTTGCCGGCGGAGATCGTGCCGTCCGCGGCGACGGTCGGCAGCAGCGACGCGTTGAACCCGGCGCTGTCCGGCTTGTAGTACCACTCGAAGTCGAGCGAGGAGGGATCGCCCCCGAAGTCGCCGCTGTGGCGCAGCGTGACGCGTTCGTCGAAGACGTTGTCGGACTCGAGGACCTTGAGGTCGCCCGTGTAGGGGCCGTCGTCGACCTCGATCACGTGGAGGGCGACGGGAAGCCCGGGCAGGGAGGCATCGTTGTTCTCGGCGAGGGTGAGGTACCTCGGGGCGATCCCGGTCGGGGCGTCGGAGGTGATGCGGGCGACGGCCGTGGCCGTTCCATGCCGGCCCAGCGGACCGGCGTCGAGGACCGTGGTGCCCGAGGTCTCGTCGCAGCGGTAGAGGGCGGCGAGGCCGGATTCCGTGCCGGCGAGACGCTTCGTGCGGTCCCGGGCGATCTCGCGGTCGGTGCGCGCGACGGTCCAGAGGCGCACCTCGTCGAGCCGGCCGATCAGGGAGGCCCCGAGCCGGCCCAGGCTGGCGACCGGGGTGGCGTAGGGTCGGTTGGTCTGGGCGAAGGTTCCGACCCGGCGGCCGTTCACCAGCACGCGCCATTCGGTGCCCGTGAAGACCGCGGCGACGTGGTTCCAGGCGTTGAGGGTGAGGACGGCGGGAACCTGGGTCCCATGGATGGCGGTGCCGGTGCCGAAGCCGAACGCGAGTCCGGTCGAATTGACCTGCATCAGGTAGGGCGACCGGAAGTTCGCGTCGGACGTGGCCTGGGAACCGATGATGCCGCGGGCCGTGGAGTCGCTGTTGGTCGGATAGAACCAGGACTCCAGGGTGAAGACGCTTCCCAGCGGGATGCCCACCGCGATGTCGACCGCGGAGGAGGCGTTGGTGAACGAAAGCGCGTTCCCGGGGCGGTAGGGAGAAGTCGGGATCGCGTTCAGGGCGGCACTGAGGGCCTTCACCGAGTCCGGGTAGCTCTCCTGGACCACGGCGTTGGTGCCGCCACGGACGACCGTGACCAGGCCGAGCCGCAGCGCCGTGTCGGCGACGCCGTCCCGCGGGCTGAGGTCCACCTGGTTCGGGTTCCGGGTGCGGTGGTAGAGGCGGGTGACGAGGTTGGTCCAGGCGGCATTGTTCGGTGCCAGGGACTTCAGCCGCACCAGCTCGCGATCGCTCAGGACGTTGGGGAGGACCAGGGGCTGCCCGGACACGGTGTCGTCGTGGAGTCCCGAGAACTCGAGGGTGCGTTGCAGCGGGTCGTACCGGAGACGGTTCCGCAGGAATGCGGGCAGGTCGGTGAACACCTCCTTGCCGCCGTCGGCCTCGCGGACGATGGAGCTCGGGACGGACTCGCCGGCGGCGAGGGCGATCGAGCGGGTGGAGACGGGGTCGTAGAGCCGGGCAAGGCCGTTGGTCGGGCTGGTGAGGTCGGGGGCCGCGTCGTCGTGGATGATCTGGACCCGGGCCATGCTGCCGACAGACGGCAGGCCGTTGCGGGCGCCGAGGACGCTGGAGCCGACCTCCAGCACCGGGGCGTCGGGCCACGACAGGACGTAGTCCACCGCCAC
>CAIYXO010000256.1 GCA_903930165.1 uncultured Verrucomicrobiota bacterium
ATCTTCGGGGATGCCTCCCGGCTCCAACGTTTCGACATGAGCGAGTTCGCCGGCCCGGACGGGTTCGTCCGGCTGATCGGAGGCCGTGGTGAGAACGGGCTCCTGACCGACGCGGTGACCCAGCGACCGTTCTCCGTGGTCCTGCTGGACGAGATCGAGAAGTCCCATCTCAACGTCTTCGACCTGCTGCTCCAGCTCTTCGACGCAGGCCGGCTCACCGACGGCCGCGGGCGGACCGTGGACTTCCGCAGGACCATCGTGATCCTGACGTCGAACGTCGGCGCCGACTCGACGCCGGCCCCGCTCGGATTCGGGCGCCAGGCGGACCGGGCTTCCGAGGACGGCGACAGGACCTTCAAGGAGCTGTCGCGGTTCTTCAGGCCCGAGTTCCTGAACCGCATCGACCGCATCGTGGAGTTCAAGGCGTTGACCCTCGAGACGGCGGAGAAGATCGCGCGGCGCGAGCTGGAGCTGGTGTTGCAACGCAGCGGCATCCGGCGCCGTGGCCTCACGGTCACGACCTCGCCGGAGGTCAACGCGCTGCTGGTCCGCGAGGGCTACTCGCGGCAGTTCGGAGCGCGGCCGATCAAGCGGACGGTCGAACGTCTTGCCCTCCTGCCGCTCGCGCGGGCCCTCGCCGCCGGCGGTGCCGAACCGGGAAGCCTGATCCATCTTCATCTGCTCGACCAAGCGATCACGGTGTCCATCACGCTTCCACCCGAGGCCCTGGCGGCGAAGGCGGCTCCCGCCGTGGCACGACGGAGCCGGGGCCGGGATCCGGCCGGGATCCTGGCCGGACGAATCCGGTCGCTGATGCCGCTCGCGAACCCGTTGCTGGAGACGAAGAGCCGCCTCCTGGATTCCACACGCGCTCCGGACTTCCATCGGGACGCGACCACGAGGGCGAAGGTGTTCGACGAGATCGGACGCATCGACCGGTTCGCGTCGCGGATCACCGCGGTCCGGGACGGGATCATCCGTCTCCAATCCGGCACGGAGGCGACAGACCAGGCCGAGGCGCTGGCGGAGCTGGAGGCGGAACTGGAACACCTGGAGAAGGTGGTCGTGGCCGCCGACGATCCGGCGGGACTGGCGGACGCCTTCGTCCTGGTCGTGCGCGTCCAAGGCCAGGGAACGCCCATCGACGCCGTCGACACGCTGGTCGGCACCTATCTGGGAATGGCGGCGCGGAGGCGTTTCGAAGCGGTGATCGGGGGAACACTCAGCGAGGCCCGTCAGGACGTGGCCTTGTTGGAATTGTCGGGCCTGGGTGCCGCGGGATTGTTTCGGAACGAGGCGGGACTCCATGAGTTCCATCGGCGGAGGAGGACACGGAATCCGCGCAACGGGCGGGAGGAGACGCAGGACGACTCCACGCTGGTGCGGGTCGAGGTGATCCCCGTGCTCGGAGACCCGCCGGCGCGGTTTGCGACCCTCGCCCGATTGAAGGCGGTCGAGGGCTCTTCTTCGGAAAGACTGGGCGACCGGCCCGTGTTCCGGATCACCGGATTCCACGAGGCCAGCATCCGGTCCCTGTCCTTGGATTTCCCGGGTCCGAAGACGGAGGCGATGGAACGGGCGGCCCGATACTTCCATGCCTTGGTCGAATCCAGGCCGGGGAGCCCGGCCGACCGCCTGGTCCGTCGCTACGACATCGGCATCGGCTCACGGATCAAGGACCTGCGCACCGGCCGTACGACCACCCGTTTGGCGCAGTTTTTCCGGGGTCGGATCGACCTTCCGGACGGCGCGCCGGAGTGACCGCATTTCAGCGGGCCGGAGCCGGAACCGCAGCCGGGGAGGGACGTCCGAAGCCGATGGGGGATGCGGCGCCGGGAAACCACCGCGTCTGCGCGAAGACGAACGCCCCCATGAGCAGTGCCAAGGCGAGGCTGTGCCAGAACACCGAGCGCAGGACCGTGCCGGCGTCCGGACTGTCCGGACGGCCACCGGTCGCGACGCTGGCCACGACCAGGCTCTGCGCGTCGATCATCTTTCCCATCACGCCGCCCGAACTGTTCGCGGCGGCCATGACGATCGGAGGGTATCCAAGGCGGCCGGCGGTCACCTGCTGCAGGTTGCCGAACAGGACGTTGGACGCAGTGTCGCTTCCGGTCAGGGCGACACCGAGCCATCCGATCATCGGCGAGAAGAACGGGAACCAGGCACCGCTGGCCGCCATGGCGAGCCCGAGCGTGGTGTCCATGCCGCTGTATCGCGTGGTGAAGCCGAGCGCGAGCATGAGACCGATCGTGCCGAGCGAGGCGCGGAGCTTCCACAGCGTGCGAAGGTAGATGCCCACCAGCGCGGACGGGCGGACGCCGAGGGCGAGGCCGGAGAGCACGCCCGCAATGAGCAGCGCCGTGCCGGTGGCCCCGAGGAGGTTCAGCGAGTAGATCGCCTTCTCCGGTTCCGGAGCGGACACCACGGGAGGCATGCGTCGCACGGCGAGGTGCAGGCCCGGCACCGGGATCTCGAGGGGCAAGAGCCGGTTCAGGGCCGCCTTCACCGGTGGCAATCCCCAGACGAAGACGAGGATCGAGAGGAACACCCAGGGGAGCCACGCCTTCCAAGCGACGGCGGGGGCCAGTGAGTCGGACGTGCTTCCTCCGACTTCGCCGGTTGCCGGATCCGCCGGGGCCGACCGCGGCTTCCAGAACCGCAGCAGGAGCACCAGTGCGCCCATGGCGCCGACCGCGGCGGCGATGTCGACGAGCCAGGGACCGTGCCATTGGCTGACGGCATATTGGAGCAGGGCAAAGACGCCGCCGGTGACCAGGCAGGCGGGCCAGACCTGGAACATGCCCCGCCAACCGGCCTGCACGGCCACCAGCCAGAACGGGACGATCAGCGAGAAGAAGGGCAACTGGCGTCCGACCATCGCCCCCAACTCCTGGGCGTCGAGGTCGGTCACACGGGCCAGGGTGAGGGTCGGCGTTCCCAGCGAGCCGAAGGCGACGGGGGCGGTGTTGCCGATCAGCGCAAGACGCGCGGCGTCCAGTGGACGGAAGCCCAGTCCGATCATGAGTGCGGCGGTGATGGCCACGGGAGCGCCGAAGCCGGCGCCGCCCTCGATGAAGGCCCCGAAGCCGAAGGCGATCAGCAGCGCCTGAATGCGACGGTCGCCCGACACGCCGGCCACCTGTTGTTGGAGCACCGCGAACTGCCCGGTCTCCACCGAGACTTGGTACAGGAACACCGCGTTCAGGAGGATCCAGCCGATGGGAAAGATGCCGAAGGCGACGCCATGGAGTCCGGCGGCGAGAGCGAGGGGCGCGGGCATCCGGAAGGCGACCACGGCGGCAAGGAAGGCGATCGCCCAACCGGCGAGCGCGGCCGTCTGTGCCCGAACATGCCACACGGCGAGCAACCCGAGCAGCGTTGCCACGGGAAGGAGCGCGACCAGCGCGGAAACGAGCAGGCTCCCGAACGGATCGTAGTTCTGGGTCCAGGACATGGGTGGGGAAGGCCACCGTACGGAGACGCTTCCCCGACCCGCAAGCGATTGCTCCCACGCGGGCAAACCGC
>CAIYXO010000257.1 GCA_903930165.1 uncultured Verrucomicrobiota bacterium
AGGTTGGTGACCTGGAGCTTGGACATCAGGTGCATCCGGTGGGTCTCCACGGTCTTGGGGCTCAGCTCGAGGCTGAAGGCGATCTCCTTGGTGCTCTTGCCCTCGGCAAGGGCCTGCAGCACCTCGCGTTCGCGGGCCGTCAGCAGTTCGCCGGCGCCGCCTGGGATGCCGGTCAGTTGGGGTTCCTCGAGATCGGGGCTCAGGTGCCACTCGCGTCGGCGGGCCCGGTCGAGCGAGGAACGCAGGATCTGGAAGGAGTTGTCCTTGTTCAGGAACCCGTCCGCGCCCGCTTCCCGGGCCTGCTGGATGGTCCTCGGGTCGTGGAAGGAGGAAAGGATGACCAGTCCTCCCCCGAAGCCTCCGGACCGCAGTCGTCGCACCGCCTCGATGCCGGACATCTCGGGCATCGCGTTGTCGAACACGGCGACATCCGGCTTGAGGCGTTCCACCAATTCCAGGCCGCTGCGGCCGTCCGGGGCTTCCCCGACGACCTTCACCTCCGGATCCCGCTCCAGGAGGCTCCGGAGGCCTTCGCGCAGGATGCCATGGTCATCGATGATCGCGACGCGTAGGGGCATGAGTGGCTACCCTGCCACCGAGGCCCCCGGGAGTCCAACGCGTCCGTCGAGCGGCGGCTCATCGTCCTTGCCGACGTCCCACCGGCGACGGAGCCGGTGAGGGGATCGCAACCACGGCCACGATCCCCTTCACCCGTTCCTTCACGAATGGCTCGAGTCCTTGTCGTCCGGCATCGGGATGAACTCTCCGCGCCGGTTATCCGGTGCCGATCCCGAAGGGGCCGGGAAGGCGTGGTCGGTGCCGTTCCGGTGCAGTACGTATTGTCCCGGCGCCGCGGCGGCCCGTTGGAACGTTGTGTGTTGCGGCTTCGGCTGCGGTGCCGGCGTGCCGTGGTGGACCGCGTTCGCCGCCTCGTAACGGTGCGCATGCTTCGCGGGAGCGGCCTCGGCGCCGCCGTCCTTCCGGCCCATGAACAGCTCCTGCACGGTCAACACCGCATCCTTCATCGTCCGGGCCTGGGCGCTGAGCTCCTCGCTGGCGCTGGCGCTTTCCTCGGAGCTCGCCGCGTTGCTCTGGGTCACGCGGTCCATCTGGGTCACGGCGATGGTCACCTGGTTGATGCCCTGGCTCTGCTCCTGCGTGGCCGTGGCGATCTCGGCGACGAGCCGGTCGAGCTGCTGAACGTTGCCCTGGATCTCCTCGAAGGAACGGGCCACGCGGGCGCTGATCTCGGAGCCCTGTTGGCTCTTATGGACGCTGTCCTCGATCTTGGCGGCGGTCTCGCGGGCGGCGGTGGCGCACCGCTGGGCGAGGGTGCGGACCTCGTCGGCGACGACCGCGAATCCGGCCCCGGCCTCGCCGGCGCGGGCGGCCTCCACCGCGGCGTTCAGGGCGAGGATGTTCGTCTGGAAGGCGATCTCGTCGATGTTCTTCAGGATTTTCGTGATCTCCGTGCTCGCCTGCTTGATGGCGTCCATGGCGGTCAGGAGGTTCCGGACCTCGGTGGCGCCGCCGTCCGCGGACTCGCGGGCCTTGGCGGCCGTGTGCTTGGCGGTGCGGGCGTTCTCGGCGTTCCGCTTGGTCATGCTGGTCATCTGCTCCAGCGAGGCGCTGGTCTCCTCGAGGCTGGCGGCCTGTTCGCTCGCGGAACCGGCCAGGGTCTGGCTGGAGGCGGCGATCTCGCGCGATGCGGCGGCGACCTGGTCGCTGGAGAGGTCGATCGAACGCAATGCCGTGTTGAGCGGGCGGACCACCATCGAGCGGTTCACCAGGTAGAAGAGCCCGGCGATCAAGAGGCTTCCGGGCACCACCCAGAGCAGCGTCGTGTTCATCCCGGCGGTCACGACCTTGTCCACGCGGTCGAGTCCCGACTTCAGCACGAACGCGCCGTGGACCTCGCCGACCTTCCAGTTCTCCATGGGGAAGCCGACGATGTCCTTGCCGTCCTTGGTCGGGCTGTTCTTCGGGTCGCCGTGGCAGTCGAGGCAGTCGGCCGTGAGCATGATCGGACGGGCGAAGACGATTTGGTTCCCCTTCGTATCCACCTCGAAGTACTCCTCCTGGTCGCCCTTCTCCAGGAAGGCGAGGATCTTCTCCTCGTCCGGCGTCGGGTTGTTCTTCGGGTTGCGCGCCTGGTTCTTCGGGATGCGGAACTCGTAGCCTTCCTTCTCGGCCACCTTCGCCACCGCCTCCCAGGCGGCGACCACGGGAATCGTCCGGTAGAGCGTCGAGTTCCTCAGGTCCCCGTCCTTGTGGTACTGCTCCAGCATCCGCGTCATGTCGAAGGCGTTCCGCTTGTTCAGCGACGAGATCGACTCGCGGACGTTCTCGGCCTCCAGCACCGCGGCCCGCATGGTGTTCCGGGTGAGCTCGATGCCCTGGTTCCTGATGACCTTCCGCTGCACGAGCAGGCCGATGGCGACGCAGACCGCGATGGAACCGACGGTGGCCGCGATGATCTTGGTGGTGAGTGTCATGGTGTTTCGGTGCTGCCGTCGGCACCGGGGGAGGGTTGGGTCCCGCACTCCACGTGCGGGGTCCGTCGCCTTCTCCGGTTCCGGGCTTTGGGACGGCTATAGGCTTTTGGTGGCCTGAGGTGAGTCAGGAAATTCCTGATACCGGCGTCCGACGGCTGTGGATAGTTTCGCAGAAGAAGGGGAGGATTCAGGCCACCCCGCGTTTCCATGAGCAACGACTCCACCCACGGAAAGGTGCCGAACCCGGAGTTCCGCGGTTCGGCCGGAAAGCCGGGATCCAACGGGACGTTCCGCACCCCGCCGCCGATTTGGATCGTCGGCATGCCCCTCCTGGTCGCCGGGTCCGTCTTCGCCGCGGAACGGCTGAACCCGGGGCACACCGGACTTCACGCGGTGGTCGCCGGCCTGGTCGGCACTGCGTTGGCCGCCGGATGGCTGCGACAGTTCCGTCGCGCCGCTGCCGGCGCCGCCCAGGAAAGGGACCGGTTGCTCCTCGACGCCGGGGAATCCGGGAGGCGGGCCTCATGGCTGGAGCTTTCGCCGGTGTCGGTGATCGTCACGGATCCGTCCGGACGCATCCGCTGGGTCAATGCCGCCTTCACCCAGTTGACCGGCTTCGGACCCGAAGAGATCCAGGGAAGGACCCCGGGTTCCTTCCTCCAGGGCCCCGGCACGGATCCCGAGGCGGTCCGGCGCATGCGGGAGGCCATCCGGGCCGGCCGCGGATTCCGCTGCGAGGTGCTCAACTACACCAAGTCCGGCCGCGCCTGTTGGATCCAGGTGGACGCCGTCCCGATGCACGGCGACGGCGGGACGCTCGAGGGCTTCCTGTCGGTCCAGACGGACATCACGGTCCGGCACCGCCTCGAGCGCGACGTCGAACTGGGGCGTCAGAAGCTGGCCGGACTCATGGCGGCCGTGCCCGGGGTGGTCTTCGAGATGTTCCAGCAGCAGGACGGCACGCTCGGCTTCGGCTACTTCAGCGGAGGCCTTGGGGAGCTGGTTGGTATCCGGCCGGAATCGGCCATCGAGGATCCTTCCCTTTTCCTCAACTGCGTGTTTCCCGCGGACCGTTCGCCACTGGAGACCGCGATCCGGGATTCCTCCGCCGGATCCACCCCGCTGAAGCGGGTGTTCCGGGTCCTCCACCTCTCCCGGGGCGTACGTTCGGTTTCCTGCAGCGCGGTTCCCCAACGGCTCGAGGACGGCGGCTGCCGCTGGACCGGCATGCTTGTCGACGTCACCGCCGAGGTGGAACGCGAGGCTTCCCTCCTGCGCCGCCAGCGGGACCTCGACCGTTTGGAATCGCTCGCGCGCTTCGGCAGTTGGCGGCGTTGTCTCCGTACCGGCGCGACCGATGGCTCGGACGAACTCCACCGGATCCTCGGCGTGGAGATGGGTTTGCTCCGCGCCGGAAGCGATGGGTTCCTCGACCTGATCCATCCGGAGGACCGCGAGCGGTTCCAGGAGGTGATCCATGCCACGGAGGACGCCGGCCAGCCCTTCGAGACCGTGTTCCGCGTGATTTTGCCATCAGGCGGCATCCGGTGGATCCGGAGCCGCGGAGGTCGCGAGGTCGACGTGGACGGGCTGCCGTTGTCCGTGTGCGGCACGGTGCAGGATGTCACCGAGACGGTCCTGCAGGAACGCGAGCTGGCCACCTCCGAATCCCGCTGGCGTGCAGCGCTGGAGAGTGCCGGGGACGTGGTCTGGGAATGGGACATCCCTTCCGGTGCCATCGCCTATTCGGGCCGGTGGCACGATTTGTTCCAGGTCCCGGGAACCGCCGGTCCCAACACCTGGGAACAGTGGCTTGAAAGGATCCACTCCGAGGACCGCCCCGGATTGGAGGTCGCGCTCGAGGATCTCCGCACGGGCTTCGCCGGGTGCCTTGCCGCCGAGTACCGGGTTCGTGGCGGCGACGGACGATGGATCTGGGTCCGTGACTGCGGGACGGTCCTGGCCCGCGACGGCGCCGGAGGTCCGGTCCAGGTGGCCGGTTCCCTCACCGACATCACGGCGCGCAAGGTGATGGAATCCACCCTGGCGTCACAGGTCCGCCTGTTGGAGGAGATCCAGGGATTGGGCCGCATCGGGTTCTGGAGCCAGGGAGGCGATCCTCGGCACGTTGTCCTGTCCCCGGTGGCCAAGGGGTTGCTTGGAGGCGACGCCGTCGCGGCCAACTGGTCGGTCCGGCTCGGTTGGATGGATCCCGCGGAACGGGAGGCGGTGGAGGCGGTGATGGGCGGGAATGCGGGCGCCGTGTCCTATGTGGTCGAGTACCGCGCGGGAACGGGTCCGGACGCCCCGTGGATCCGGGAGTCCGCCCACCGGATCGCGGACCCGGACAACGGCGGGTTCCGCGTCGAGGGATGGCTGCAGGACGTTTCTGCGCTCCACGCGGCGGCCTCATCGCGCCGCGAACTGGAGGAGCGCCTGCGTCATGCGCAAAGGATGGAGATGATCGGCACGCTCGCGGGCGGGATCGCCCACGACTTCAACAACCTGCTGACCGGGATCCGGGGATTCGTCGACCTCGCGAAACTCACCCTGACCGGGAATCCGGATGCCAAGGGCTATCTCGACCATGCGTTGAGCGGAGCCGACGAGGCGCGGGACCTCGTCCGGCGCCTGCTCGCGTTCGCACGGCAGGCACCCCGGGCGCTGGAGGGTGTGACCGACATCGCCCAGATGGTCCGCCAGGTGGCGCCGTTGTTGACCGCGACCTTCCCCGCGCAGGTCGCCCTGCAGGTGCGGACCGCTGACGGGCCGTGTCCCGTGGCGGGCGACCCGGCGGCGATGCAGCAGGCGCTGATGAACCTCTGTCTTGAGGCCGGGTTGTCCCACGGCGACTCCGCCGCCGCGGTGGAGGTTTCCGTCGAGCGCGACGGCGTTTCCCATGTCGTCCTGCGGGTTTCCGACTCCGGACCGGTGTCGGATCCGGCCGAGCGCAGGCGGCTCTTCGAGCCGTTCCGACTCGGCGCCTTCACGGCCTCGGACAGCCTCGGAGTCCCGGTGTCCCGAGGGATCTTCCTTGCCGTGGGCGGCGAGGCTTCGGTGGAGACGGCCGAGGGTGGCGGCTGTGCGTTTGTGGTCCGCCTGCCCATGCTCGCATTGCCGGCCGCCGATTCCGTCCCGACGGATTCACGGGTTTCCCAGGTATCCTTCCTTCGCCCCGGAGCCGCCTTGCGGGTGGCGGTGGTCGACGACGAACCGACGGTCCGGATCCTCCTCCGCGCCACACTCCAGAAGGCGGGACATTCCGTGGAGGTCCACGGGGACGCCCAGTCGCTTCTGGATGCCCTAAAATCGGGTCGTCCCGCACCCGACCTCCTGGTCACCGACCTGGCCATGCCTGGGATGTCGGGGGTCGAGCTGGTCGAACGGCTGCGGTCGGATGGCCTGAAGATCCCCGTGGTGGGAATGAGCGGGGATGCGAACCGTTTCAACACGACGCGGCTCGCGGTCCTGGGACCCTACGCCACGCTCAACAAGCCGTTCACGGTGCCGGAACTGCAGACCGCCCTCGACGCGGCGTTGGGTTCCTGCGCCGGGAGTCCGTCCGATGCGGGGTCTCCGGTTTCGGTCGAGGCGGCCTGAGCCGGGCCGGGTGCCAAGGCTGCGGGTCCCAACGCAAACGCCCCGTCCGGGGACGGGGCGTCGATTCGCTGCGGGAGGTCCGGTTTGGCCGGCCGGTCAGGCGCGTTCCATGTACTTCCCGGTGCGGGTGTCGACCTTGATCTTCTCGCCGGTCTTGATGAAGAGCGGGGCGTTGATCTCGACGCCGGTCTCCAGCGTCACGGTCTTCTGCACGTTGTTCGCGCTGTCGCCCTTGAGGCCCTCGGGGGCGTCGGTGACGGTGAGGATCACGCTGGAGGGCAGTTCGATCTGGACGGCCTTCTCCTCGACGAAGGTCATGGTCACCGAGCCGTTCTCGGTGAGGAAGTTCTTGGCGTCGCCGACGAACTCGGGCGTGACGGTGACCTCCTCGTAGTTCTCGGGATCGACGAAGACGAAGTCGTCGCCGGTCTTGTAGCTGAAGTCCATCTTGCGGGTCATCAGCGGCACGGTCTCCACCTTCTCGGCGGAGCTGAAGCGGACGTCCATGCTCTTGCCGGTGCGGATGCTGCGGAGGATGCCCTGGACGAACGCGCGGAGGTTGCCCGGCGTGCGGTGGGTCACTTCGAGGACCACGCAGACGTCGTTGTTGTAGAGGATCGCCTGGCCTTTGCGGAGTTCGTTCGCGTTGACTGCCATAAAATTGGAAAACGGTTTTTCCGGCGGAGTGTCTGCCGGAAGGAGCGGTCAGGCTATCGGGGAACGGAGGTCTGGCAAGTGTCCAGTTCCTGAGAGGCCGGTTCCGAAGGGATCGGCCACGGAGGCACGGAGCGCACGGAGGAGAATTCGATCCTCGGCTCCCGCTTCCAGTCGCCCGCCCA